>CANHSD010000066.1 GCA_947463105.1 Chitinophagaceae bacterium | reverse complement strand
GCAGCCTCGTTTCAAGGTATTCCGTCAGCAGTTTCCTGTTTTCCTGGTAGAAGTCGTTGAGGTTTTCTGGGGAAGGCATATGGTTTAGAGGGGTTGAAGGGGTTTTTGCAATCATTAAAGTTAGTTTATCGGTTGGGCAGGAAGATAATCTTCGTCATGCCAACCCATGACTTTCCCCCTTCAACCCCTTCAACAGGCGGAAGGCCACTTCAACCCTTTCAACAGGCGGAAGGCCACTTCAACCCTTTCAACAGGCCGCAGGCCCCTTCAACCTCATCAACAGGCCGCAGGCCCCTTCAACCTCATCAACAGGCCACAGGCCCCTTCAACAATTTGGTCATTTCCCCCTAAACCCCTATCTTTGCTTTGGAAACATGAAACAGATGAAGGGAACGGTGCCGTTCCCTTCTTTATTTCACAGAAGATGGCAACAGAAGAAAAAACAGTTCAGGTTAAGGCATTGGCCGAAAAATTGCTCGAATCGGAGCCCCAATACTTTTTGGTGAGGGTCAACGTTCGCCCCATCAACAACATCAGTGTTTATGTGGATGGTGATGAGGGTGTGACCATTGAAAAATGCGTCAAGCTCAACAGGGCACTGTACAAAGAAATTGTTGAGCAGGAGATTTGCAAGGATGGCGAGTTTGGGCTGGAGGTCTCTTCTCCTGGGATTGACGAACCGCTTTTGTTGCAAAGGCAGTTTACCAAGAACATTGGCAGGGTTGTTGAATTGGAAATGAAAGATGGCCGTGCGTTTGAGGGAAAATTGCTTGCAGCAGACGAAAAAGGCATCGAAGTGGACGAGGAGAAAGGAAAGGGGAAAAAGCTGGAGGTCATCAAACATGCCCTGCTTTTTGATGACATCAAAACGACAACGGTTAAAATTGTATTCTAATAAATAAAAGACAAGAACATTAAATGGATATTTTATGGCAAGTATCAATCTGATCGAATCTTTCCAGGACTTCAAAGATGCAGAGAACATCGATCGTCCCACGCTCATGAAAGTGCTTGAAGATGTCTTCAAGACACTGCTCCGCAAGAAATACGGATCCGACGAAAGTTTCGACGTAATCGTCAATACTGAAAAAGGTGACCTTGAAATCGTGCGCCACCGCATGATTGTAGAAGATGGTGCAGTTGAAAACCCGCTGATGGAGATCGAATACAGTGAAGCGGTGAAGATCGAGCCAGATTTTGAGGTTGGAGAAGAACTCTATGAAGAAGTGGATATCATGGATTTTGGTCGCCGTGCCATCCTCGCTGCAAAGCAAACATTGGCAAGCCGCATTGGAGACCTCAAGAAGAATGCACTGGTAAAAAAATACGGTGATCGTGTTGGTGATATCATCAATGCTGAAGTCTACCAGGTGTGGAAAAAAGAAGTCTTGCTCATCGATGAAGATGGCAATGAGTTGATCCTGCCAAAATCTGAGCAGATCCCTTCTGATTATTTCAAAAAAGGAGAAAGCATCCGTTCGGTAATCAAAAAGGTGGAATTGAAAAACAATGCACCTGTGATCATTCTTTCCAGGACCCATCCATCTTTCCTTGCAAAACTGCTTGAAATTGAGGTGCCAGAAATTTTTGATGGCCTCATCGTCATCCGTAAAATCGTTCGTGAGCCAGGCGAGCGCGCCAAGGTGGCTGTTGAAAGCTACGATGACCGCATCGATCCGGTGGGTGCATGTGTGGGCATGAAAGGCAGTCGTATCCATGGCATCGTGCGCGAACTGAAGAACGAAAACATCGATGTGATCAATTTCACCAACAATATTCAACTGCTCATCCAGCGTTCTCTGACACCAGCGAAGATCACCAGGATGAACATTGACAATGAAGGAAAGCGAGCTGAAGTATTTGTATCACCAGACCAGGTTTCGTTGGCCATTGGTAAGCGCGGCGTAAATATCAAATTGGCTGAAGATCTCACTGATTTTGATATTGACGTGTACCGCGACAATGAAGGTGAAATGGCTGAATACGATATCGATCTTGATGAATTTAGCGATGAAATTGAAGGATGGATTATTGAAGAATTGAAGCGCATCGGTTGTGACACTGCGCGCAGTGTATTGGATCTTACTGCAACAGAATTGGAACGCAGGACAGATCTCGAAAAAGAAACCATCGAGGAACTTCGCAATGTTTTGAGGGCAGAATTCGAGAAAGATTAGTCAGCACAGCAAGTAAACAAGAAACAAGCAAAAAAAGCCCAGGAGGATAAATGTCAGAATCAAACACACCCAGGTTAATGGCCGCGGCCAAGGAGTTCAACATCGGTAAGGATACGTTGGTGGACTTTCTTGCCAGTAAGGGATTCAGCAAGGATGATCTAAAGCCCACTTCCAAGTTAACGGAAGACATGTATCATTCCCTGCAACAGGAATTCTCTTCTGATAAGGCAGCGAAAGCAAAAAGTGATGCCATTGAAATCCCTAAGGGGTCATCAGGCGAGGCAAAGAAGAAGAAGGATGAAGAAGAGATTGTTTTCAAAAAGGATAACAAGAAAAAGGCAGAGCCTGAAGTGGTAGAGCAACCTGCTCTTTCACCTGCTCCAGAGCCAGCACCAGAGCCTGCTCCCGTTGAAGTGCCTGAAGTGGTGGCAGCAGAAGAGCCAGCAGTGGTTGCACCGGTAACCGCACCTTCAGAAGAAGTGGTCAGTCCTGTTGAGCCTGAAGTGGAGATCACAAAAATCGAGGCACCTGAATTGCATGGCCCCAAAATTTTGGATAAGATTGATCTTGATGCTATCAATGCCTCAACAAGGCCTAAACGCGGTGAAGCTAAAAAGAAAGCAGTTGCAAAACCTCAAGAGAAGGCTCCTGAGGTTGCAGCAGTTGTGCCAGAAGAAATACTGCCTGAAGAAGCACCAAAACCAGCAGAACCTGATAGGGTTAAAATAGAAGCGCCTGAGCTCGAGGGTCCCAAGATTGTCGGCAGGATTGAACTCAAGCCTGAGATGGACGACCGGAGCCGCAATGCTGATGTGAAAAGAAAACGAATTCGGATTCCGATAGAGAAAAAAGAGCCGGAAAGAACGAAACCCTCCATTCAAAAAGGAGGAGCACCTGCTGCACCACAGCGTCCTTCAACACCTCGTGTAGGTGGACCTCGCGTAGTCAGGAGAGGAGAAGTGAAGGAGATTGATGAGAAGGAAATCCAAAATAAGATCAAGGAAACACAGGCCAAACTTTCAGGTGGCGGTGGCGGCTCTAAAGCCAAGATAACCAAGTCGAAGCTTCGTCGCCTCAAGCGTGAGGAAATCGAAGCTGGTGCAGAAGGAGAAGGGGATGAAAAAATCCAGTTGACTGAATTTATCAGTGTGAGTGAATTGGCCAGTTTGCTGGATGTCAACTTTGCAGAAATCATTGGAAAGTGTATGAGCCTTGGTATCATGGTTTCCATCAACCAAAGGCTTGATGCAGAGGTGATCGAGCTGGTTGCCGGTGAGTTTGGTTTTGAAGTGGAATTCATCGACATGGAAAAGCAAATGGAGATGGAAGAGGAAGAAGAAGTTGATGCTCCAGAGCAGCTGCTTCCCCGCGCTCCAATCGTTACTATCATGGGTCACGTTGACCACGGTAAAACATCCTTGCTTGACTATATCCGCAACGCAAATGTGGTTGCCGGTGAGGCGGGTGGTATCACACAGCACATTGGTGCCTACCATGTTGATCTTCCTTCCGGGAAATCCATCACCTTCTTGGATACACCTGGTCACGAGGCCTTTACGGCGATGCGTGCGCGTGGTGCCAAGGTCACTGACCTTGCTGTTATTGTGATTGCAGCGGATGATGCGGTGATGCCTCAAACAAAAGAGGCCATCAGCCACGCACAAGCGGCGGGTGTGCCCATGATTTTTGCGATCAACAAAATCGATAAGGACGGAGCCAACTCCCAGAAGATATACGAACAGCTTGCCGGGATGAATATCCTTGTGGAAGAATGGGGAGGAAAATTCCAGAGCCAGGAAATCGCTGCCAAGTCTGGTTTGAACATTGACAAGCTGCTCGAAAAGATTTTGCTTGAAGCAGAATTGCTCGACCTGAAAGCCAATCCTGAAAGGGAAGCCAGTGGTACCATTATTGAAGCAACGCTCGACAAGGGCCGTGGATATGTGGCCACCATTCTTGTGCAGAACGGAACACTCCAGCAGGGCGACCTGGTAGTGAGTGGTCAGCACTATGGAAGGGTCAAGGCCATGATGAACGAAAGGAACAAGCGTGTAGACGCCATTCCACCTTCATCACCCGTCCTGATTCTTGGTCTAAATGGTGCACCGCAGGCAGGTGAGAAGTTCAAGGTTTACCAAGAGGAGTCTGATGCCAAGGAAATTGCAGGCAGAAGGGCCCAGATCATGCGTGAGCAGGGTATCAGGACCAAAAAACATATTACGCTGGATGAGATTGGACGCAGGTTGGCACTCGGTAACTTCAAGGAACTCAATATCATCATCAAAGGTGATGTGGACGGATCTGTTGAGGCCTTGAGTGACTCATTGCAGAAACTTTCTACGCAAGAGATTGCCATCAAAGTGGTACACAAGGCAGTTGGACAGATTACTGAAAGTGATGTATTGCTTGCCACAGCATCTGATGCGATCATCGTTGGTTTCAACGTTCGTCCTTCTATTCAGGCCAATAAGATTGCCGAAAACGAAGGTGTACAGATCAAGCTTTACTCCATCATCTACAACGCCATTGAGGAAATCAAGAGTGCCATGGAAGGTATGCTTGAGCCGAAGATTGAGGAGAAAATCGTTGCAAACGTTGAGGTGCGTGAAGTGTACAAGTTTGACAAGGCCACCGTTGCCGGTTGTTATGTACTTGACGGTAAAATCAGCAGGAACAACAAGATCCGCATCATCCGTGATGGTATCGTTGAATATCCAAGAGGTGAGGGGCAAAGCACAGAACTGGGCAGCTTGAAACGTTTCAAGGATGATGCAAAAGAAGTGAACCAGGGCTATGAGTGCGGATTGACCATCAAGAATTTCAATGACCTCCGGGTGGGTGATGTGATCGAAGCGTTTGAAGAAACTGAAGTGAAGAGAACATTGTAATTTCTTTCCTAGGGAAGGACTATTTGTGAAAACTTTAAGTCAGTAGATTTTATCATAAGGCCGAATTCAGTCATATTTGGAAACAGGAATTGCAGCATGAAAAGAATATTGATCGTATTGATTTTGGTGATCTCGGCCTTTGCAGGCCAGGCACAGACCGCAAAGTTGTTGGCGGACAAGATTGTTGCCATTGTGGGGGACAAAATCGTGTTGAAAAGCGATATTGTCAATTACATTGAAGACCAGAAACGCCAGGGCAATGAAATGCCTGAAAACGCTGAGTGTTTTCTGTTGGAAAGGATGATGCAGGACAAGGCACTTATTCTTCAGGCAGAGAAGGACTCCCTTCCGGTTTCTGATGAAGAAGTGGAAGCCGAACTTGATCAGCGGGTGCGTTATTTTATCATGCAGTACGGTGGTAAAGAAGCATTTGAACAAATTGCAGGCCGCACCATTTACCAGGTAAAAGAAGATTTCAGGAAATCCATTCGCGAAGGAAGGCTTGCCAAATCCATGCGGGAGAAAATTGTTGAATACGTTAAAATCACCCCAAATGAAGTGAAGGAGTATTTCAACAAGATTCCCAAAGACAGCCTGCCTTTTTACGAAACGGAGCTTGTCATTGGCCAAATTGTGATCCATCCCAAAGCAGGAAGGGAGCTTGAGAAATATGCCCAGGATGAACTGGCCGATTACCGCAGGCAGATTGAAGCCGGGCAAAAAACGTTTGAAACCCTTGCCAGGTTGTATTCTGAAGATCCAGGCAGCAAGCAAACGGGCGGTCGCTATGAAATCAACAAAACACAAAAAGATTGGGATCCTGATTTCAAGAATGCCGCTTTCAGGTTGAAAGAGGGCCAGGTTTCTCCTGTCATCAAATCCAAATTTGGTTACCACATCATACAAATGATCAGCAGGAACGGAGATGATGCAGTCATCCGCCATATCCTCCGTATACCGGCGCTTCAGGAAGAAGATATTCAGGCCACCAAGTTAAGGCTTGACTCCATCAGGACCAAGCTGGTAGCGGGCACCATTACTTTCGGTGAGGCTGTAGACAAGAACAGTGATGACCAGAACAGCAAATTCAGCGCGGGTATC
Source organism: Chitinophagaceae bacterium (assembly GCA_947463105.1). Lineage (GTDB taxonomy): Bacteria > Bacteroidota > Bacteroidia > Chitinophagales > Chitinophagaceae > Pollutibacter. Next base: position 6,460 of record CANHSD010000066.1, on the reverse strand, counting down.
ATGAGTGGTCAGGGCGGTGCATTTGTTACCATTGATGAACTTGACAAAAACCTTGTACCTTATCTCGATAAATTAAAGGTGGGCGAATTTTCCCAACCGATGACATACAAGGATGAACAAGACAAGCAGGCGGTAAGGCTTGTGTATCTTCAAAGCAAAACCGAGCCCCATCGGGAAAATATCCGCGACGATTACGACAGGATTGCACAAAGGGCATTGGCAGAAAAGAAAGAAAGGACCATTGACAAATGGTTCCAAAGCAAATTGCCTACCTATTACGTCATGGTTGACAAGGATTATCAACAATGCGAATCTTTGCGTAAGCAATTCCCCAATTACGTCAGCAAATAAGATCCGTCAAACGGGTTAAATTTTAAGGTTCTGTTTTTTAACCTTAAATTTGCTGTTCTTATTTCGCTATATGAGTGATGCCATCAAACACGAATGCGGTCTTGCATTTATCAGGCTGCTCAAGCCTTTTTCCTACTACCAGCAACAACAGGGTACGGCGCTTTATGGGCTGAACAAACTCTACCTGTTGATGGAGAAGCAGCACAACCGAGGACAAGACGGAGCCGGCATTGCTTCTGTGAAATTGAATGCAGAGCCTGGTTATCCTTTTATGCACCGCTTGCGCAGTGTTGCCCAACAAGCCATTGCTGATTTGTTTTCCCAGGTGGGAAAGGAAATCAATGAGCTGGAAAAATCCCAGCCGGAAATAAGGAAACATCCCGGGCTGATGAAAGGCCACCTCAACTTCATGGGTGAGCTTTTGCTTGGCCATCTTCGCTACGGCACACAGGGCAAGAACAATGTTGAGTTCTGTCATCCCTTCATCAAAAGAGATATCATTCCTGCAAGAAATCTGGCGTTGGCAGGCAATTTCAACCTGGTGAACACGGAAGAGCTTTTCAACATGGTTGATGTCAATCCTGGTGATTTCCAGAAGCATAGTGACCTGGCAGCCATGATGGAAGTGGTCCATCATTTTATTGTGAAGGATGATGCGGCCAATCCGGGAAACATGTCCATCCCTTCGATTTTAAACAATGCTTTTCAACATTTTGATGGAGGCTACAATGTTTGTGGACTGATTGGCAATGGCGATTCCTTTGTCATCCGCGATGCCCATGGCATTCGTCCATCATACTATTATGCCAACAATGAAGTCATTGTTGCAGCATCTGAGCGTGCAGCCATCAGGACCAGTTTCCATGTTGGCGAGAATGAAGTCAAGGAATTGATGCCGGGACAAGCGTTAATTGTGAAGAGTGACGGCAGCTGGACTGTTGAACAGATCTTGGAACCAAAACCCAGGCGGGCATGCAGTTTTGAAAGAATTTATTTTTCACGGGGCGGAGACGAAAAGATATACAGGGAAAGGATTGGGTTGGGCTATAGGCTCAGCAGCAATGTGCTGAAGGCCATCAACAATGACCTCAAGCATACCATCTTTTCTTTTATTCCCAATACGGCTGAAGTGGCATTCTATGGGCTACTGAAGGGCATGGAAGATTTCCTCAACCAAATCAAGGTGCAGCGGATCATGGCCTGGGACAAGGATTTCGATGAGGAGAAGTTGACTGAAATGATCAACCGGAAAATCCGTGTTGAAAAAGTGGCCATCAAGGATGTGAAAATGCGCACCTTCATCACGGAGGATGCCAACCGTTCTGAAATGGTACAACACGTCTATGATGTTACCTATGGAACTGTGCAAGCCAATGTTGATACCCTGGTTGTCATTGATGATTCTATCGTACGCGGTACAACGCTGAAGGAAAGCATTGTCAGGATGCTGTCCAGGCTTAAACCAGTAAAAATTATTGTGCTTTCTTCTGCTCCCCAGATCCGTTATCCGGATTGCTATGGGATTGACATGAGTAAACTGGGAGATTTCATTGCCTTCAAGGCAGCACTATCTTTGTTGAAAGACAGGGGCCAATTTGGCCTGCTGGATGAGCTGTACAACAAATGCAAAACACTCAGGGAGAAAGGAGAACTGCATACCGAAAATGTTGTAAAGCATATCTACGGTTCCTTTACTCCTCAGGAGATATCGGCAAAGATTGCCCAACTCATCACTCCCGAAGAAGTAACTGTTCCAGTTGAAGTTATTTATCAAACCATTGAAGATTTACACGATGCCTGCCCAGGCAATCTTGGTGACTGGTACTTTACCGGCAATTACCCGACCCCCGGTGGAAACCGCGTGGTGAACATGGCCTTTATCAACTTTATGGAAGGCAAGGATGTGAGAGGGTACTAGACGTTGACGCCCATTAAACAATTTCCTGTATTGTATAAATAAATTTTATATAATTGGCCTATTCTCTATGGTGAAATTCAAATCATGAAATGCAATACAGAAGTGCATCTCAGGGAATTGTAAGAATCTTGCATACAGCAAAACACATGCTTTTTTTATTTTCATTTACGTATAATTTTTATGTTATCCTGTTCAATTGAATTTCCAAAATTTGGCAAGTCTGTGAATCGATGTTAATATGCACATTGTTATTTTATTTTAATCTTTTGATTAATTTATTAACAATACTGCTGAACAGAAAACAAGCTCATTTACATAGTCTTTTTTGACCTTAGGTTAAGCAAAGACCAATAGGAAAAATTTAAATTGAAAACAAATGAAAAAAACAGCAATCAGACTTTTGATGTTCCTGTTCTTTTCTGCATTCATGAGCGTTTCGATAGCTCAGCAGAAAAAAACATTCACCGGAACCGTTCTTGATGAAGCCAGTGCGCCGGTCCAGGGTGTAACTGTGCAAGTCAAAGGATCGCAGACATTTTCCTTGACGGATGCCACTGGGTCTTTCGTTATCAGTACAGCCGTTGCTAACCCTACCCTTGTTTTCTCAGGTATTGGCTTGAGCAAGATTGAACTATTGGCTTCGGCTTCAATGGTTGTTTCCATGAAAGCGAACAGCAATTTGTTGAATGAAGTAGTTGTCACAGGATTTGGTGATAAAAAATCTACCCGCAAACTGTCTTATGCCATTCAGGAAGTAAAGGGTGGAGACGTTGCCCGTGCTGGTCAGGTTAACATTGTCAATTCCCTCCAAGGTAAAGTTGCAGGTGTGATGGTTAACCAGGGTGCTGGTGGACCTTCATCAAGCTCAAGGATCAGGATCCGCGGTAACGCCTCTTTGAGTGGCAATACCATGCCCCTGATTGTAATTGATGGGGTATTGATTCAGCCTGGAACTTCTGGAGCTGACAGCTGGGGTGATGCCCGTGACTTCGGAAACCAAATGAAAAATTTGAATCCAGATGATTACGAAAGTGTTACCGTGCTGAAAGGTTCTGCTGCCAGTGCACTCTATGGTTCACAGGCGCTTAATGGTGTTTTGTTGATCACCACCAAGAAAGGCCGTGAGCGTCCCGGAATCGGTGTGAGCGTAGCCCAGACCAATACGGTTGAGCAAGTATGGAGAATACCAGCCATGCAGAATGAGTTTGGTGGTGGAATCAATCCATATTTTGATAAGGCTCCCGATGGTTCTGATGCGATTGCAAACAACAGTTTTTCTCCATATTACAGCTTTGGTCCCCGCATGGACGGACGCATGATTACTGATGCAGATGGTGTTAAGCGTCCATATGTTGCCAATGATCTTATGTCTTTGTTCCGCAATGGTAGTATCAACAATACCAACGTTGCCGTTGAAGGTGGAACCGACAAGACCACGTTCAGGTTCTCCTATACCAATACAAACAACAAGTCTATTCAGCCAACAAATGACTTTACACGCAATAACTTCAATTTGCGTGCTACCCAAAAAATCGGGAAATATGTATCCATGGATGCGTCCATGGCATATGCCACTTCGAACAGCGTCAATCCTTTTTTACAGGGTGGTAACTCCAATCCCTTGTTCAGGTTTGCCTTCTCTAACTCAAGGAACCTGCCATTGGATTATGTGTTGAACAATTATCTGAGTCCCAATGGTGGATCCAATGTGGTAGCACCTTATTTGAGGGGTGCCAACATCGGTCCATTGTGGCAATTGTACCAAATTAGGGTGAACCAGAAAGAGGACCAGATCCTTGCCAACCTTGACCTCAATGCTAAAATCAAGCCCTGGTTGACTGCATTGGTGCGCAGCAACATCAACACACTCAATGTTGAGCGCGAAAACAAAAGCCCTGGTGATGGTGTCGGTTTTGGCATCGGACCCAATTCTGCTGGTGGATATTCTTTGTTCCAAAGCAATTCAAAGAATGCTCGTATCCAGGCATTGTTAACAGCAAGCCGTAAAGCGGGAGAGAACATCGATTATAATGTAACAGTCGGTGGTGAAACCCAGCGTGGTCTTGGTGGTCGTCAACAAACTTCTTCTACCAGTGGTGGATTACGTATTCCAAGGATTTTCTCAATCGCGAATTCATTGAATGCTGCATCAACAAGCGCAGGTATTTTTCCTCAAAGCAGGCTTGATGCGATCTACGCTTATGGTGATGCAACATGGAAAGACATGATTACTGTGAATGCAAGTCTTCGCAATGACTGGAACAGTACCTTGACTTACCCTGATGGAACAGGAGACTTCTCTTATATGTATCCTTCAGTTGGTGCTTCATGGGTGTTCACTGAACTGCTTCAAAACTCAAATAAATTGCCCTGGTTGAACTTTGGTAAACTACGCGGTAGCTTGGGTTACACAGGTGCTGGTACAGGTATTTTTGCCACCACAAGCGGTAACTATGGTTTGCTTGGTAATCCTTTGTTGCCCAATGGAACGCCTTTGCCTCAATATGGTTGGGGTGGATATGGTTTGGGCAACCTGAACCTTAAGCCAATGCGTGCCCGTGAATTTGAATTTGGATTGGAAGCAAGGATGTTGGACAACAGGATTCGTGTTGATGTAGCCTACTACAAAAAGAATACCTTCAACCAAATCCTTAACCTCAGTGCTCCTGCAGAAAGCGGAACGCCTAGCCGTCAAATCAATGCTGGTAACATCCAGAACCAAGGTATCGAAGCGGTTGTTTCTGCTACCATCGTTCGCAAGAAAGACTTTGAATATACCACAACGGTTAACTTCACCCGCAACCGCAACAAAGTGGTTGAATTGTATCCTGGTGTTACACAAGTTGAATTGGATTTGGCTTTCGGTGCAGACGTTCAATCGGTTGCCCGTGCAGGCAAAGACTACGGTACCATCATCACCAACTATGCATATGCTACCAATGATAAAGGCCAGCGTGTATTGAATGGCGATGGTCTGTTCATCCGCAGTGGTTCTTATGGTCAAGGTTTCAAAGAAGTTGGAACCATGATGGAAAACTTTCTCGCAAGCAATTTGCATGAAATCCGCTATAAGAACTTCACCTTTTTTGCTCAGCTAGATTCTAAAATCGGTGGCATGATGGCTTCGGCTACCCACCAATACGGTTCACAGTATGGTAGCTTCGAAAGTACTTTGTTCGGTCGTACCAAAGAAACCGGTGGTGTTGAGTGGACCGATGCAACTGGTGTAAAGCGCCAGGATGGTATTGTTCCAGACGGTGTATTCGGAAAAGGTGTTGTGATCAATGGCCAGAATGTGGAAGGCATGTCTTATGCTGAAGCATTGAAATTGGGCCTCAGGCAACCCATTCCAGCCTGGCAGTACTACAATGGTATCGCAAGCTGGGGAACTGGTATTCGTGAGTACTCTATTTTCGAGAACTCATGGGTTGCAGTACGTGAAGTTTCTGTTGGATACGAGCTACCCAAAGCAATGGCCAACAAAATTGCCATGCAGCGTTTACGCCTCAATTTGACAGGCCGTAACCTTTTCTACCTCTACAACACTACACCAGACCACATCAATCCTGAGAGTGTATTCTCCAGCAGGGCAGGTGCATTTGCTGAGTATGGTGGTATGCCATGGGTAAGACAATTTGCGGTCTCATTGAATGCAGGTTTCTAAACAACTGAAATTCATCTTAATTAATTACATGAAAAGTTTAATACAATGCAGATAAAAAATAAACTATTTTCAACAGCATTGGCACTGAGTGCACTGATTTTCGTTGGTTGTCAAAAACAAGATTTTGTTGCACTCAATACCAACCCAGATGTGCTTTATTCAATCAAGCCGGAAGAACAATTCTTCAACGCAGGAAGACTCGCTCACAGCTCTGATTTCGAGCAGTTCTATGACAACTACCGCAGGATCATGCATTGGATGCAAATGAGTACTGCACAAGGTGGTAACAATGCAACCACTTTCACAGAGTTTGGTAATTTCAATGCCCGTTATTCAATCTTTTTCCCTGGCATAGGAAGCGTAACTACTGATGTTGCCAAGCTTACCGAAAAAATGTCGGATGCAGATAAAGCTTCCCGTCAGATGCTTGTGGCCATGGCTGAAGTAATGAAGATTTATTACGCCTTCTACGTTTCAGATATCAATGGTTCGCTTGCTTATACGGAAGCATTTGATTCTAGGTACGG
>CANHSD010000065.1 GCA_947463105.1 Chitinophagaceae bacterium | reverse complement strand
TCCTGTCGAACCATGTGTTGGTGCGCAGGAGTGTATATCTTCTGTGTTCCTCTGTTACCAACTCTCTGGAACGCTCATCAAGGATAAGGTTCAGGTTTATCTGCGCAGCAGTTACCAGTGGTGCATTGGCTCTTGACCGGAGCACATTGATGGTGGTTGCTGCATTGGCAGTTTCTCCTAATTTGAACTGTGCCTCGGCAAGTATCAAATAGGTCTCAGCCAAACGAAGATAAATCATGTCATTGTAATTGCTGGACTGTTGAAGATCAGCGGCAATGGATGGTGCCCAGTCCCATTTGCGCGTACTAGGCCAGGACTGTGCAGTGGTTCCATTGGTTACAGGCTCAGACGCTGCCAGAGGGGTAAGCTTTACTGTATCCCCCAGCTTTGCACCTGTTGGCAATGAAGCAGCATTGTTCATCTGGTAGAACAATCTCCAGGCATGATAAGACCCTCTGTCATCCTTGGGATCATATATTGACAGGGCATATTTCGTAACACCAAACCTTCCAATACCTCTTCCCCCATTATCAATTGAAAAGGTAATGGGGGTCCTTCCTCCAATGGTAATGCGCTCGTAGCGATTGACCCACCATCTCCTCATGATATTGTTTTCAGCTCCCGCAGAGAGGTATTCGTTTTGCATCACCCAAAGGGCTTCGGTATTCCCCTCACTCCTATTGGAGTTTCCATCAAGAAACATATCAGTAAAAGGGGTACCTGGCAAAGTTCTCCTGACACCATAGCGGGCAGTGACAATCTTGTACAATGAACTGGTGGTGAGTGAAAGCGCTTTGGCCTTGGCTTTGGCATTGTCTCCTGTGGTAAGATAAAGTTCAGCCAAGTAGTGCGTGGCCACTGCCTTGGGAAATCGTGCTGCATTGATGGCAACATCAGCCATGTTGGCTTCCGCAAACAGCAGATCATCTTCCATGGCTTTTCTCACTTCGGCCCTGCTGGTTCTTTCCCAATCTGTGCGGATGGTACTGCCTTTTGACTCTTCCAGATTCAAGGGCACATTACCCCAAAGAAAGGTCAGGTGCCTATAGGCCCAGGCCCTTACCAATCTGGCCTCTCCAACGATCTGGTTCTTCTCAGCAGCTGTCCAATTGATCGCAGGATTCTCTGCCCTGCCAATGATTGTATTGGCCGCATTAATGGTCTGATAAAGCCAGGCCCATAGATTGCTGAGGTAGCCCTGTGTAGAGTTCATCAATACACCGAAGCTATTGAACATCCGCTCTGGTGCATTGCCACCAGCAGGAAAGGGAGCGTAGGCATTGTCAACACCAATAAAGGCAGCAGTGAGGTAAAGGTCATTGGTGCTATTGGAATTGAAGCCACCATCTATTCCACCCCTTTCACGGCGAACAAGATTATAAAGACCATACAGTCCTGATTCAAAGCCTGCCTTGTTGACATATAAATTGTCTGGCGCAATAACGGCCAATGGTTTTTCAACGAGAAAATCTTTTTTGCATCCTGCTGACATCAGCAAAACAAAAGGAAGCAAAAGAATTAATTTAAATACATTTTTCATCATTTCAATTTTACTGATTAGAAGGAAAGATTTACGCCGAAAATGACTTCGCGTTGCAAAGGCACTCCCAGCTGATTGCTGATCTCGGGATCCAATCCTTTGTAAGCAGTGAAGGTTGCCAAATTTCTACCGGTCATATAGAATTTCATTGTATTAACCTTCATCTTTTCAAGGGCCTTCCGAGGAAGTTCAAATGCAAGAGAGATGTCTTTGAATCTTGTAAAGTCGGCTTTTTCATAGAAGCCAACATTGAACTGATTGGCCAGTGCATCATTGGCGAAATGTGTTCCAGTAGGGTTTTTATCAGACCACCAGTCCTTTTTTGTGGTATTGAGCCTAACATCTCCATAGACCGCATCATTTTCTGTTGGATTGTCTTTTGTTATGCCCATCACACCATGGAAAAAGACCATCAAGGAGAATTGCTTGTACTTGAAATTATTGGTCATTCCCCAAATGAAGCGTGGATCAAGGTTTCCAAGGATAATCCTGTCTGCCGCAGTATTGATCACACCATCGCCATCAGCATCCAATACCCTGACATAACCGGGTTTTGCACTTGCTTTTTGTACGGATGCTGCCACTTCTTCAGCAGACTTGAAAATACCATCATACTTCAAACCATAGATGACACGGATAGGCTTACCAATGAACCAACGGTTGCCCAGATCATCCTTTCCATCGCCATACAAATCAACAATCTTGTTGGTATTGTGCGACACATTCAAGTTGGTAGACCAGGTGAAATTGTTCAACTTGACGTTAACGGTGTTCAGGTTCAGTTCTATTCCTTTATTGGCTGTCTTTCCTATATTCTGCAATACACGGGTGAAACCCTGCACTGAAGAGATATTCCTTTCCAACAACAAATCCTGGGTTCTTGATGAATAATAGTCCAATGAACCCTGAATCCTGTTGTTGAAAAATCCGAAATCAAGACCAAAGGTCAAAGACCTGGTTGACTCCCATCCCAACTGCTCATTTGCCAATCTGTTGGGAACATAACCCGTAAGCAAATTGGTACCATTGAGATAACCCCTTGAACTGAGTGTTGCCAACGACTGATAACTGGAAACTGCCTGGTTACCGTTCAATCCATAGGATGCCCTTAGTTTGAGGTTGTTGAGGTAGGTTTGGCCAGCGGCAAAAGCCTCATTGCCGATATTCCATGCCAATGCAAAGGATGGGAATACTCCATACTTGGTATCATCCCCAAAGCCTGAATAACCGTCTCGGCGTGCGGTAACCGTCAAAAGGTATCTGCTGTCATACCCATAATTCAACCGCGCCATCTGTGAGAGGATGGACTGGGCAAACTGTGCAGAAGAGGGAGTAAGCAACTTTGCAGTATTCATTTGATAATTGGTCAGCACATCATTCGGGAAACCAATACCAATCAGTTGATCCCTGTCAAAATCATTCCTCTGTCCACTGTAGAGCCCTGTAAAATTGACATTGTGCTTTCCAAAAACACGGCTGTAGTTTAGGATATTTTCAACGGTAAAATTCCTTTCCACTGAATTATAATTCACAGCCCTTCCCCCATTTTCAAAACCTTCTTTTGTTTCGACGCCATTGTATGTTTTCCGTTGGTTGTTATCAAACTCAATACCGGTATTGATTTTATAGGAGAGCCCCTTTACAAAAGGAAAATCTATTTTGAGGTTATTGGAACTGAAAACCCGGTATGAGTTGTCTCTGTTGGTGGCAAGCAAATCACCCAATGGGTTCCCCGCAGTATTGTATTCAGGCCATGCATAGATGGTGGGGTTTCCGTTTGCTCCATAAGCTGTGGTCAATGGATTCATGTAATTGGCACCAAAATCTCCGGAAAATGTGGCAGGCAAACCACTTCTGTCCTGAAAGGAAAGTTGCGTGGAGGACCCCAGCGATAACCATGAATTGACCTTTATGTCGATGCTGGGCTTTATAGAGTAGCGCTCAAACTTATCTGCAAGGGCAATGCCCTTCACACTGAGGTAAGTGGCCCCTAGATAAAAACTGATCTTGTCTGATCCACCTGCAACACCAAGGCTGTGCTGCGATCTTGCGCCGGTCTGCGTAGCAAGATCATACCAATCTACAGCTTTGCCTGCAGCATACACTTCTTCTTCTGATGCGGTCATTGAATTGGCAGGAATATTAAGCCTTGACTTCTTGAATGCATAGAACTCCTCACCCGTCATCAATGCAGGCTTGTTGATGATAGTCTGTGTACCATAGAATCCGTCATAGGTGATGTTGAGCCTTCCTTTTTTTCCCTGCTTGGAAGTGACAATGATAACACCATTCGCACCCCTGGATCCATAAATCGCAGATGCAGATGCATCTTTCAAGATTTCAATAGACTCGACATCTGCCGGATTGATTTCAGAAATTCCACCCGTATAAGGAATACCATCCCAAATGATCAATGGGCTATTGCTGGCACTGATGGAGTTTCTTCCACGGATATCGATGGTCAGGTCATTGCCCTCGGCACCGCCAGCGTTGGTATTGATCTGAAGACCTGGAACAGAACCCTGAAGGGCCTGTGCTATATTGGTATTGGGCAATTGCTGCAAACGCTCCTTGGGCACAGAGGCGACAGATCCTGTCACATCTTTCTTGCGTTGCGTACCATATCCCACAACGATGATCTCTTCGGCCTTGACATCTCCACGCTTGAGGGTAAGCGTCAATGATATTTGTTTGGAAACTTTCACTTCAAGGTTTTCATATCCCACTGATGAAAAGACCAGTGTGCCCCCTTTTTCAGGCACCTCGATGGCAAAGCTACCATCTATACCAGATGCCGTTCCCTTTCCAGTTCCTTTGAGCAAAACAGAAACATTTTGAAGGGGCTTTCCTTCTTCATCTGCAATTTTTCCAGTGACAGAGAATGGAGGAGGCATTGCTGGAACATCATTCACTGGATTCCCGGCATCCTTATTCTTAACAACAATATTGTTTCCGGAAATCACATAGGTAAATGGCTGATGGAGGAACAGGATGTTCAGCGCATCTTTTAGCTCAACGCTATTGACTTCAAGATCGAGTGGTTTCATCCTTGCCAATTGTTCCTTGGCATAAATAAATCCGTAACTGGACTGCCGTTCAATTTTTTTGAAAACTTGTTCTGCTGATGCATTTTTGAGGTTCAACGTAATTTTTTGGCTGAATCCTTTTGCACCGGCATGAAGGCAGCCGAGAATAAAGAGAAATGCTGTTAGTTTCATGATCAACAGTTTTTTGAACAGGCGTCTGCCCCGGTATGGAGGGGGCAAACAAAGCGCGATTTTTTGCATAAATTGCTTGCGTTTTGGTTTTAATAAATAGACTTGACTAGGGTCGTTTATGATGAACAACTGAAACGCCTCCGCTCCGTCTGAATCACGGGGCGGTTTTGTTTCAATTGCATTTGCTATTTCATGACAATGATTTTCTTTCCTTCAATTTTAAAATGGATCAGGTTGGTAAGTTCAAGCTTCTGCAGAAATGCAGAAACATTGACATCCCTTGAGATCTTGGCCACAAACTGATATGGCACATCGTCCCTGAATTCAACCTCAACATCATAATACCGTTCAATCTGTTTCATGATTGATTTGATGTCAGACCCCCCAAAATAAAACTGTCCATTTTTCCAGGCCATCACTTCATCAGTATCTATATTTTCATTGACAGAAAATAGAGTCTTAGATATGGAAGCTTGTTGGCCAGGAATCAGTTGCTTTGTTATCTTTCCATTGCCAACATTCACCAAACCAGACAACAGTGTTACCTTGTTGCTGGCTTCATTTTCATAGGTGTTTACATTGAAATGTGTACCCAGCACTTTTACCAGCAATTGATTATGCTCAACAAAAAAAGGCATGGCTTTGTTTTCTGAGACCTCAAAATATGCCTCCCCATTGATGGAAACCTTTCGCTCCTGTCCAAGAAATGCAGTAGGATAGGTAATCGAAGATGCTGCATTCAACCAAACAAGACTGCCATCCGAGAGCACAAGGCGGATCGGCTTGCTTCCTTTTGGCAAAGAGAGGGTATTCATGTTGATGGTATCAGATGCAGCACCGGAATAAATAATTTCCCCCCCTTCGTTTCTCCTAATCTCTATGCCTCCCTGTCTTGCAAGAGTTCCATTGACATGATCATCAAGGTAAACTGTCGAACCGTCTGCCAACTTCAAGGTGGCCCTGACCATGGTTGGAGGAGCGATGTCATTGGATGGTTTGACATTGGAACCGTCAGAAGCCAGATCCTTGGGATCTGCTGAATTGGTAGTGTAAATAAAATATGTACTGAGCAATACACCAATAAACAGAGCGGCGACAGCCAATTTTCTGAAATGAATTTCGGGGAAATTGGGCGAGGCATTGCCCCTGTGGGGACCCAATTGGTCTTGCTTGATCCTGGTGCGGATTTTGCCCCAGATTTTCTCCATGTCCGGCTCATCATCGATGGCACCCAACTCATCTACAGAGAGCGTTTCCCAGTGTTCCTGAAGCCAATGCCTGATGAGCAGGTCATTGGAGGGATCCAACAACCAACGGATGATTTCCTCTCTTTCAACAGGAGAGCACTGGTTCGAAAAGAACCTGTTCAGGCTTGTTTTGTTCATGGCATGCTATCGGTCTAAAGAGTAATACGGGAAAAATAAACGATACCCTTAGTCTAATTAAAAATAAATATCAAGGAGATCAGGGCTCCACCAAGATCAGTTTCTGAGAAAAAGTTTTTGAAAAAGGACAATGCAGCCGTCATCTGGCTTTCTACCGTTTTGATTGAAATACCCAGCTTTTCAGCGATCTGTCTGTTCGATAGTCCTCCATGCCTGCTCAGCAAAAAGATTTCTTTTCGTTTCGGGGGAAGTGCCTGCAGGGCTTGCTGGTAGATTGATTCCAGTTGATGGTGGTTGAGCAATGCATCCGCACCTACTGTTGAAACAAGCGAATCGTTGATCAGATCAGCGGGGAACAAACTTTGCAGATGCTTGGGGTTTAGCCTAAAATGGTCTATGACTGCCCTGTAGGCAATGGTAAAAATGAAACCCTCAAAAGATTTTTCCGGATCAAGGAGGCCTCGTTTTTCCCAGATCCTCAAAAAAACATTTTGCATGATGTCTTCTGCTTCAACCCCAACCTTTACATAATGCAGGATGTACCGGTATACCTTTTTCCCATACCGGTCAAAGGCCTGCCTGAATGCCTCTTCATTTGCATTCTTCAATTGGATCATCAGGTCTTTGTCAAACTGCATGGTATGATGAAATTTACTGAACCGACTTGAAAAAATCCCAGGCATAACGATGCACATTGATGTCGCCAGGATAGTCGTGCTTGCCTCCAATTACCTTCAACAACACCACTTCTTTTTTTCCACCGCTATAGCTGTAAGCTTCAATGCGTTTCCCATCTTTTGGATCAAGGTCGGGCAACAATGTTTTTGCTGGCGCTCCTGTATATCCGGCTAAATCAGCCCAATATTGCAATGACCGTTCAGAAGAACGCACAAATCCAAAATTACCACTGCCCAAGATAACTTCACCCCCATTGTAAGGATTGGTCTTGTCTTCTGTACCATTCACAATCATCACGTTCATGGGTGCACCGGAGGCGGTACAATCCAGGTTGTTGGTGTCTGGGAGATTGGCCACAATCGCAGTGATGGCCTTGAATGCAGCAGGCATGGTCAATCCCAGTTTATAGGCCATGTGCCCGCCACCAGAGGTACCTACAGCAAAAACCTTTTCCCTGTCAATGCCGTATTTTTTCACAAAATAATTGATCATCCCCTGGAAAAAAGCCTGCTCATTGATGTCTATTGCATTGGCTTCTGCAGTGGATTTTTTTCTGCACTCATTCCAGAAATTTTTATAGCCTGAAGGGAAAACCACAATCATTTTTTCCTGATCAGATATCCCATCAAATTCAGGAACTTTTTTCATCATTGCCGGACCAGAACCGCCAGAGCCGTGCATCACAAATACAAGACTGAATCCCTTTGATTTTTCATTGGGTTTCCTGAAATGAAAATTCCTCCAATAGCCTTCAATCCTAATGGAATCGGCAACAATCTTTTTGTTTTTTTCAACCCTGCTTGTAAAATAATTTCCACCACTGCCAGGGGTATCAGTAACTCCCGCATTTGCTTGTGCAAAGGAAACCATACCATTCAGCAAGAAAAAAGCCAGGATAATGATGCGCATGTCGTTTTTTTGAATTGAATTTATTTCTTCCACAATTTGAAATCATCCCAATAGATGTTGAGCGATTTTCCCTGCTGCTTCAAATAGGCAATCAGTTCCTTGGACGTATACATTTTCATTGGGTTGAAATGGGTTACACCATCAGGGGCTGTATCCTTTGAATTGTGGGTGACATTGGTAACATCAAAAATCATTTCTTTCTTGCCACCATCGGGTTCAATGGTCATGTAGAACCTTCCGTTTTTAGCATCCCCTTCCTTGAAATAATACTCCAGGGTAAACCATTTGCCAATCGGCACGGCCGTCTTGGCGCCATTGGCAGACCACAATGTAGTATACACCTGGCTGCCATCAGGATTGAGGAGACAATCCTGACCATCCAGGATGAAATGAAGATCGCTCTCAGTTGGAATCAGTTTTCCGATGCCAAGGGTAAGCCTGTAACGATTCGGTACCGTCTGGCTCCAGGTGATGTTGTTCCATATCTCCACAATGGTGAGCCATTTGATGGTATTGGGATATTTTCTCAACAAGCTGAACTCATCTGGAAGAAAAATGCGGACAGACTGATAATATTCCTTGTAGCCACCTTTGATGCCATAGAATTCATATTGCACCCTTGCCTTGACATCACCACCTGTTTCTGTCCATGAATCGTTTATGCTGTAATGCAAAACCTTGTTGGAAGTATTGACGGGATCTGCAGCGATTTTGGCAAACCGCTTGGAAAGATCACCCCCATTGTAATTGAAATAGGGCCTTGTACTCAACACATTTCCTTCGAGGGCGTCCCAGTCATTGCTGGATCCCAGTTGAGCATCCTTTCCACTGATCCTGTCTGTAGTTGCATTGATGGGAACCACTGCACAAGGCGGTTCAAAATTGGATTGAAAAACCAAAGACCCTTTGAGTGTTGCAGGATCAATCAATCCAGTTCCTGAATTCCCTGGAGGATTGACAACAGGGATGGTGGTGGAAGCCTTTTTGCAACCATTCATTGAAAACATCAGGATGGCAAAGCTGAAGCAGGAAAAAAATAATCTCATTGTGTGAACATGATTATAGCCAAAAGGTAAGCAAAACTATTGTTTGATCGCAACCTTGTTCCGTAAAGTTCCTATGCCGTCTATAGACATTTGAACAAGGTCTCCTACTGCAAGGGTGAAATCATTGGGCGGAACCAAACAGGTTCCTGTCATCAGGTAAACCCCTTGGGGAAAATCCATCTCCATGAAAAGATAGCTGATCAGCTCATTGTGTTTTCTTTTCATTTGGTTGATGGAGATGCTGCCACTGAAAACAATTTCCTGATTCCTTTCTATGGACATGTGGATTTGGGTATCAGCATCAATTGGTTTTGAGGGCACCAACAAGCATGGCCCAATGGCCGCAGATCGTTGATAACATTTTGCCTGTGGAAGGTACAAGGGATTCTCCCCTTCAATATCCCTTGAGCTCATGTCATTGCCAATGGTATAGCCAATAATTTTTCCGCTTGCATTGGCAAACAAGGTCAACTCAGGCTCTGGAACATTCCACTGTGAATCCCTCCTGATCCATACTTCCTGATCAGGACCAGCGCACCTTGCAGCAGTTGATTTGAAAAAAAGTTCAGGTCTTTTTGCCTCATATACCTTGGCATAAAAATCTGCAGCACCACTTTCCTTGGACTCGTCCATCCTCGCTTCCTTGCTGCGCAAATAGGTAACGCCGGCTGCCCATATTTCCTGGCTTTCAATTGGCGCTTCCAACTTTTTGCCATCTATCGTTGATTCAATGGGCTCATGTTTGGTAGCATATACAGCCAGAAAATCATAAAGGTTCTCCTGGTTGACCAATGCATCCCAGGAAAGGTTTTCTACCTTGTATTCCGCGGTTGCTGTTTGCAAAAAAACAGCGCCATCAACCTTGAATAATTTCATTGGATTTGATTATTGTATTGATCCGATAACAACCTGCAAGGGTTGCATGATTGTTGTTCTTGCCAACTGAACATGTGAAAACCAGGCCGCGGCATTTGAAAAAACCCCAGCCTTGTTCCAGGCAGCTCCTGTATAGTATACAACTGGTTTTGCTTTTGGTGTTGATGTTTGCATCAGAAGTTGCGTTCCTGTTACTTTTACTCCTACTGCAGGTTCAAGCAAAAAAGATCCTACCCCGGTGATGCCATCCGCACCATGCAAGGGCTCCCAGTAGGCCATGGTTCCGTTCAATTCATCCAGCAGCATGCTGCCTTGCTCTTTTCTTTTGATGATGCCCACCACCAATGGCAATGCTGACATGGTATCGCCTTCATAAGCAACTTCCACCTTGTTGAAATGATTGCCAGCATCAAGGGTAATGGTCTTTGTTGCCCGAAGTTTCATTCCTGCAACATTCCACTCATTGTATTCCAATTGAAACCTGGTACGAAGTGGGCCATTGTCCAGCACCTTGTAGCGGGCGTAGGTTCCATCATAGTAAATGGAATCTTTGATCATCGGGGCGATATTGCCTGCACCCAATGTAAAACCAACATGATAATAATCCATTCCATCACCCAGGTCTTCATGGTATTTCCCCCGCTTGTATCTTTCATTGATCACCATACGGTCAGTGCTTTTTACCCATACATCCATCCCATAGGCCATTTCCTTGGGTGTCTTCTCCAATTCCTTTCCATACATCCGGAAAGCAATCTTGTCGTTCTCCCATGCAAAATCATCCTTGCGCTCCGGAACATAGCGGCCATAGGTTTTTACAGGAACCGCAACAGATTTTCCTTTTTGCAATTGCAGCGTCAATTTTCCTTTTGAAGGAAGATCAACCTGTACAAGCAAATGGACAACATCATTGCCCCCCATGCGTTCCAACTGCCAGGCCAACTCTTTTTTTGTAGCCTTGTTGATGACCTTAAAATTGGCTGTATCGATGGCGGGATAAGCGGCCTGAATAGTTTTCCAATCCACTGAAACCAGTTCTCCCTTTCTGTCTAATGAAGAGGGATTGGATATGGCGATATTTACCTGGGCTCCTGCTGTGTTGATGAACAGCAGGTGGATCAGCGCGAAAAAGAAAATGGGTTTGTACATGATACAATTGTTGATGAATAAAGAGGGAAGGAATGAACCCTTCTTGGCTTCACATGCAATTTAATGATTCGGGAAGGAATATGGCTTAAACGAATATTTTGCCCACCATGTACAAAACAGCATGGCCACTGATCTCCACACGATCTCCAAGGTATTTGCAGGAGAGACTACCACAGCGAGCTGATACCTGCAAAGCCTTGAATTCATCCTTGCCCAGGACTTCCCGCCAGTAAGGCACCAGGGTAGTATGCGCAGAACCTGTTGCAGGATCTTCATCAACACCCGATTGTGGGCCGAACCACCTGGATACAAAGTCTACGGATTCACCTTTAGCAGTTACAATCACTCCCCTGCAGTCCAATGCAGCAATTTTCCTGAAATCAGGTTGCATTTCCCTGATCAGCTTTTCACTTGAAAAAATCAGCATATAATCATTTCTTCCTCTAAATGCCTTGATTGGCGTTTCCTGGAAACAGGAAAGCAGCATTTGATCCAAAGCCACTTCTACATAATTGTCTGTAGGAAAATTAAGCGTAAGCAGATCTCCTTGCTTGGTTACCGACAACGGTCCACTCCTGTGCGAATAGAAATCAATTTTATCTCCGGCAAAATCCAAAAGGTTGAACAATACAAATGCTGAAGCCAGGGTGGCATGTCCACAAATGTCGACTTCTACATTGGGGGTAAACCAACGGATGTCATAGGACTTTTCATTTTTTACAAAAAATACCGTTTCGGCAAGGTTGTTCTCCATGGCAATTTTTTGCATCAACCCTTCATCAATCCATGATTCCAATGGGATTACTGCCGCAGGATTTCCGCCAAATAATTTTTCTGCAAATGCGTCAACCTGGTAGATCATCAATTCCATGATCCAATATATTTATTTTCCTCTATACCGCAGCGCTTCGGGCAAATAGGATTTTATCTTTTCTTTTCTGATGGCATCCGAAGGATGTGTTCTCAGGAACTCAGGAACCTGTTGCCCCCCAGAGGCCTTTTCCATCCTGTCCCAGAATGCCAGGGCTTCATTAGGGTCGTAGCCAGCCATGGCGGCCCATATCAATCCATAACGATCCGCTTCCAATTCGTGTTTCCTTGAAAACGGCAACATCAGGCCAACTTCAGTTCCAACTCCATACGCTTGCATGAAAATATCCTGTGTTGCAGCCGGTTTACTGCTCAGTGCAACGGACAGTGTCATTCCTCCAAGCTGTTGCAACATTGACCCACTCATGCGCTGGTTACCGTGTTGTAACAATGCATGCGAAACTTCGTGACCTATCACAACCGCCAATGCATTTTCATTGATGGTTACCGGTAGCAATCCTGTGTATACCACAATCTTTCCACCAGGCATGCACCACGCATTTACGGCATTGTCATTGACCAGATTGTACTCCCACTGGTATCCATTCAATACGGCACTTTTTTTATTTGAGGCATAATACCGGTTTACCGCTTTCGCGATATTTGTGCCAATCCTGTTCACCATTGCCGCATTGGCATTGGTTTTCTGGTTCACCACCGCATGGGTCTTGAAGAAATCATTGTACTGAGATGATGCCAGCGACTGTAATTCTGCCTCCGGAATCATGGTCAGTTGTCTTTTCCCTGTAAGCGAATTTTGGGTACAGGAAACAAGAAAAAAAACGCCTGCCAATACAACAGCTTGAATATATTTTCTGGTAAGGATGTTAGACATAAATAGTTGCCTTTAGTAGTAAAAAAAAATGAGCATGGGTCTTGTACAAAACTCATGCTCAAACCTAACTTATTCCATCTTTATGCAGATTAAATGATTCGTTAAATCCTTTTTTGTAGTAAATGAATCAAGCAAGGTCTTTCAGGATCAGGTCAATCGTTGAAAGTTCCTCTGAAGTAAAACTGGTATTGTTGAGTGCATTGCAGGCATCAAGCACATG
>CANHSD010000064.1 GCA_947463105.1 Chitinophagaceae bacterium | reverse complement strand
TACCACCACCACCGCCACCACCATAGGCAGTTGCCGTTTTTGAATTTCCAGTAAAGGTACTGTTGCCTCCCTCGAGACCTTTTCCTCCGGTTGAACCACAACCAGATGTTCCAGTTACGGTTTTTCCACCTGTAGTACCAGCAACTGTAATAGTATAAGTAGCATTTGATAAAGTAGTGCCTGTGATATATGCAACACCGCCACCGCCACCACCGCCTGGTCCTCCTCCATCATATCTGTGCGCACCACCAGATCCACCAGCACCTACTACCAATATATTTGCAGAAACACTGGTTACTGAAACAGACACGCTTACATTATTGCTCGATGCAGCAGCACATCCTCCATTTGTAACCAATGCTTTATAATATGTTGTTGCACTCAACGCTGCCGTTGTATAGGTTGCTGAAGTAGGTCCACTGCCACCACTTACATTGCTCCAACCGCTGCTACCATCAGCTGATTGTTGCCATTGGATGGTGCCTGTATACCCACTCAAACTGATGGTGGTGTTGTCGCCTATCGATACTGCAACAGCGGCTGCTGTAGCGGCTCCACCTACTGAAGCAGTTAATACAGTGATGGCTCCTGAAACTGTGCTGGTTGTGCTGCATCCATTGGAATTGGCGACTACACAATAATAATATGTTGTTCCTGCAGTTGCCGTTGATGGCGTATATGAATTTGTTGTTGAAGTACCTACTGTTGTTGATATCAGCGTGCCACCTGAATTAGAATTGCTCGTATTGCTATACCACTTGTAAGTTGAAATTGTCCCACTGCCAGCAGCCGCAGTAACCGACAAATTAGTCGGTGTGCCGTTAATACAAATGGATTGCACACTGGATGATGGTTGTGAACTTATTGATGGCGCAGGGGTAACGGTAATTAAACCAGAAACCGTACTTGTAACTACACATCCAGTTGAATTGGTTATCGTTGTGTAGTAATATGCAGTTGAGGTTGGTGAATAGCTGTTTGTAGAGGATGTTGTTGTGTTGGTAACCAATAGGCTGCCTCCAGAAGTTGAACTGCTGGCATTGCTGTACCACTTATAAGAAGCAACTGTTCCAGATCCGGGATCTACCTCTACATTCAAAGAACCAGCACCAGAGCAGACTGATTGAGCTGCAGAAGATGGTTGGATTAAAAAAGAGGGCAATGCATTAACAGTAATTGTTGTTGTGGAAGATGTACTACAATTGCTGGCATTGGTTACTGTATAACTAATGGTCACACTACCTTCAGCTACCCCTGTAACCAAACCAGTATTGTCTACAGTAGCAATGTTCGCATCTGATGTTGACCAAACTCCGCCTGCGGTGGCATTGCTCAATTGAATGGTGCTGTTTGCACAAACTGTTAATGTACTTGAAGAACCTCCAGTAGATTCTGCACCTTCTGACCAATTGGATGTTGAACCTGTCAATGCAAAATTGTACAAAGTGCCGTTATTGCCATTGCTCGTTCTATCTGTTAATGTTGATATACCCGTATTTGTTCCGTTGGCTGTACCCTGATTGAAATTGTAATAAGCAACCAACCCCGTTTCTGTTCCTGCCATTTCGCTGTTCTTTGCTGCCTGGATTTCTGATTGGGTCCGAACAACGTTCCAAATCCGCAGCTCATCAACTGAACCATCGAAATTATTGATATCAGTTTGCAATCTTCCAATTACAATCCGGGAAACTGCAGCTCTGGTTCCTGTTGGACCAGTAGTAGTTGCTTCTTCAGTTCCATTGATGTACAATTTCATTGCCCCAGTTGTTCCATTCCAAGAAACTGCAACATGGTTCCATGATCCTGCATTTATGCTTGTGGTTGACTGAATTGTTACATCAGAATTTCCTACCCCAAATGCAAGTTTCCCATTTAATAATGCAGTTCCAAAGTCGGTTGTCCCCCCGCCATACTCAGCATCCACTATACCATTCCCCTCATACCATTGTGAACCAGTTGGTGAAGTTTGAGAACTCTTAACCCAATATTCAATTGTAAATGCAGTTGAAATAGGTTTTGGCAATACAACATAATCATTTGCACCTTCGAGATTCAATCCATTTCCAAACGCTCCATTTTGTGAAACACCTGCTACCACGGGTGCAGCATTCACCGTAGTTGCCGTGGATGAAGTGGCAGATGAGGCAGCACAACCATTTGCACCGCTATAATTGATGGTTACTGTTTTACTTCCTGCTGTTAACCATTTTAAAGTTACTGTATTGCTTGAAGTGCCAACACCGCCTGATGTAATTGAATAGTCTGTATTCAATGTTCCTGGCAATGTCCATGTATAATTTGATTGGCCAGATTCTGTTGTATAGGTTACATTGGTACTTGCACAAACTGTTGCCCCTGGTTGAGTTGTAAAGGAAGGCGTTGGCCGGGCATTAATTGTTACCACAGCAGAACCACTATTTCCTGTTCCAACCTCACCGCTGGCATCGGTTACCGAAACTATCGTATATGTGGTGTTGGCTGTTGGGCTAACCGAAATATTGGATCCTGATATATAGCTGTTAACCGTTGTATTGGTCGTTCCATTGTAATACACCACCGTAAACGGAGATGTTCCACCAGTAATGGCAACACTCAAATTGGCTGAAGAACCACTACAAATTGATGTTGTGCCAGAAATTACTGAAGCTGTTGGAGCAGAAGCTGCCGGTGCAAAAGTTCCAGAACTTGTAAATGTATGAACCTGGTATGTTGTACCTCCTGAAGAATAAGATGTAATCGTTCCACCTGTGGCCATAGGAGCAGATGCAGCGTAACGGACAACAACAATGCCTGAACCTCCTGAACCTGCAGTGCCAGACCAACTACCGCCACCACCACCACCTGAATTGGCAATTCCGTTGTTCCCGGTGGTAGTTCCGGCTACACCATCTCCGCCAACACCTGATCCCCCAGCTCCTTGAGGTCCTATTAAGGAAGGTACGCCTGAAGCTCCAGAACCTCCTCCACCTCCACTATAAAATAATGCAGAACCTGTCCTAAATGAGTTTGAAACTCCAACTCCTCCAGCACCACCGTTAGCTACATTACTATTACTATTTCCATTTCCACCATTTCCACCAGATCCTGCGCCACCTCCACCAGCGTAATACCAATCATTACCCGTCTTTACTTCGATTTTTGTCCCCCCTGTATAAACCGTAGAAGTCGTCGAACCATAAGCATTTCCTCCTTGCTCTTGGTTACCGTCAGTATATCTTAATTGAGACCCACCTCCTCCCATAGCAATATAGGACCCAAAACTACTCTGGCTTCCGTTCGATCCTGAATAAGGTATTTTTTGGGAAATTGTATTTGGAGCATTTATTAATCCTGTAGACTCTGTACCCGTTCCTGTACCTCCAGCCCCACCAGCACCCACTGTCACCGTAATATCAGAAGAAATCGTCAAACCACTCTGGGTCACAACCTGACCACCTCCACCACCAGCTCCAGATCCTACACGAGCACGACCTCCACCACCGCCTCCTCCAACAATCAATACCTCCACATTGCTGATGGATGGAGGTAATGAGATAGTTTTTACTGTTTTACCAGGAGTGTAAACTTCCTTATTGGGTAATTTTGCTTTAGAATGCGACCTTTTTGTATTTTCACTTTTGCTCTTTTTTAATTTTGCTTTAACGGTCCAAATACCTCCCTTGGACTTTTCTAAATTGCCGTATTCGCAAAGTGGAGAAAATGCCTTCGCTGCAAAGACCGGCAACAAAAAAAATGCCATCATTGAAACTAAAAATGAAACCTTATAAAATTCTCCCTTCATGTACTGGTTTTATTAATTATTTCAAAAAGTTATCTGATATTATAGAATGCACATTTTTTACCCTGGGCATCTTTGACCGACCTCAAATGCATTGAACAGGAATTTTTGATTTAACACCTTTGTAAATTAATTTCACAACCAAGAACCGCAAATTTCAACGTGTAGAATTGGAAAAACAGGTGTTGCACATAAATAAACAATTGATATAAAACGTTTTATACATGTCAGATTATCGTTGTCATCAAATTTTTTAACCTACTTTTGAAAATGGTTTATCAGGTTTTACCGTTTTTAAACTTCACAATAGCCTTTTTTGCCACGATTCTCTTGGTAGAAATTACCATCAATTTCAAAAAACCCATCCTTTTGAAGGTTTTTTTGTTGATGCTGGTGGGAGGAATGGTGGTCTATAATTTGAGTAATCTGCTGCTTTGGAACATCTACATCAATATATTGTCAAGGTTCCTGATGACGATGGCGGGCTTGAATTTTCTTTATTTTTTATACCGACACACCTTCAACAAAAAAATAATATTGCTTGGCCTGGTTGTTTTGGCAGTGATCATTGTCAATGGCGCTACCAAGAACCTGTATCAATTGGGTGGAGTGTCGATTGTACAGCCCATCAGATACTTTAATATTCTTTTGGTCTTCTTCGCTTTATTCTATTTTTATTATGTCATCTACAAAAGAATGATCCTGTCATTAAGCGACAAAAGCATTTATTCCAAAAAAATTAAAAAATGGAGCAAAATTGCCATTGTTTTGTTCACCATTGGCATTACCAATAACCTGCTGACCTATTTTTTCCTGCCATACATGATGATTTCAAAGGTGGTAACCGCCATTACACATCTTTCCATTTGCATCTCATTGCTGTACAGACCACCTTTTCTGAACCGCACTAAACTCAGCATCAGCTTGGGCGATGCGTTCAAGAAATCTTCCAACAATGACATCAATGAGCAAAATTTTACTAAAATTTTTTATGTAAATCAATATTATCTCAATAAAGAAGCCAGCATCCAAGACCTGGCATTGCTCTTAAACGTCTCTTCAGACATACTTAGTACATATATCTATGATTCCAGTAAAATGACGTTCACTGACTTCATCAACAAAAGCAGAATTGATTATTTTGTAACGCTGGTATCGAGCAAAGAATATAGTTCCTATTCTATTGAGGGATTATCGGAACTTGCGGGGTTTGGTTCAAGGCATTCCCTTTACCGCAATTTCAAAAAATTTCATGGGGGCCACCCTACCGACCTGATCAAGATGTATGAATAAATCTTCTGCGCTTATATTCGCAGATTTCACAATTTCAATCAAACCTTTATTAACTTTATCAGCATAAACCTAAACATCATGAATAAATTAATTTTTGCATCCATTGCGCTCCTGGTTACCCTTAGTTCCTATGCACAACCTCCAGCAGGCAATGCCGAAAAAGGTGATTTTTACGGAGCCAAGGTAAAAGCAAAAGGAGCCGTTCCATTGGTTGAAGTGGTCAGTCAATTGGAGAGTGTTTCAAGCCTGCCAGAAACCAAAATTACCGCAAAAATAACAGAAGTTTGTCCCAATAAAGGATGCTGGCTCAAACTTGAGCTTCCAGACGGAAAGCAAGCGACAGTAAAAATGAAAGATTATGGATTTTTTGTTCCATTGGCGGCAAAGGGAAAAACTGTTGTAATTGAGGGTCAGGCTTCGATAAAAACAGTTTCGGTCAATGAACTCAGGCATTTTGCAGAAGACGCCAAGAAATCAAAGGCAGAAATAGATGCCATCACCCAACCAAAAAAAGAAGTGAACATTCTTGCTAAGGGGATTGTGGTGGTGAGTTAGCCCAAGCAGAAAAAGAAGCTGGATTTTACTTTGAATAATTTTCTTGTTTTGAATAATCAAAAACCCTGTATATTTTTTCTGTATTATCGGAAATCAACTCAAACATAGTACTATTGTTTTTCCTTAAATAAAATATACGTTCTTTCTGTTTTTGTACTACTATTATTGAAGAATCATTCTTGATGGCGTAATTAAAATCATTCACGCTATTGTCGAATTTTATTTCCCCTTTGCCATTGGGTTTGAAAATTAAATGTTCATTATTGTACTTCCATAAACCCATAATTTTACTTTCGGTGATACTCGTTGATGGATACTGATTTTCCAATCGTTTGTCTAATGTTTTTTGAATTGTTTCAATATTGATATTTTTAATGCTGAATTCACTAATAAAAAGATTTGCAATACCCATTACACTCTTTTTGAAAACGTCTGGATAAGCAGCACTTAAGCAAGTATGATTAATTTTATCATAAAGTAGAACATTGGCTTTGCCACCTGCTTCCTTGATTTTGTCGGCAAAATGTATACTTTGTGTGAAATGGCATAACCTGTCTTCTTTCCCATGCAATAAAAGTGAGGCAGGTGGCTTATCCCTTAAATTATAAAATGCAGATGCCATTTTACTTTTGTCTTCAGTTTCTAAACCATATTTTTTTCTTGCTTCGGCATTGGGAAATGGAGATATTTTTTCATCATGGTCTAATAAATTATACATCCCCTCTGCGCCTATATAAACCTTGCAATTCAGATATTTCTGAGCCATCACTGCAGAAAGAGTAGATCCTGCCGAAGCACCCCCAAAGCCAATCCTGGCAGTGTCTGCATTAAATCTGTTTGCGTTGTCCAAAAACCACCTAACACTGGATTCTAAATCATTTATTGCATCAGAAAAACTGGCATTATTTCCTTTACAACGGTAGGCCAACCCAACATAAATAATCCCCAGCGCATCAGCCAAGATGTTTGCATCACCTGAAAGCGTTGCCGGTGGAACTTCATTTTCTGTACCACCATTCCAGCCTCCACCATGAACAAAAAAGTAAATAGGGCTTTTCGCTTTGTTTTGTTTGGGTAATTGTATTTTGATTGGTATTGAGAAATTACCCGCAGTTGTGGCTATGGTATCAATTGTTTTTTGAGCAATGCCATTTAGAAAAAAAAGTAAGGCTATAAACACCAAAGGTGATTTAACTGATATCATAATAAGACTTTACAAAATAAGCTGTTGTATTCTAGTTATCATATCCCTATTAAATTACAATCAATTTACTTTTGATAATTCTATTAATTTGGAATCTTGCATCTTTTCGCGATGGATAGTAACAGATTGAATCAAGCCTTTATAAGAATGAACTGAAACCCCCTTCGGATCAATCATATCTCCTGAATCCTGGCCTAAATAAATATCACCATCATTGGAATTAACGGATTGTATTGGCAGTAACATTTTCCGTTGCCCTATTAATTTTCCATCGGCAAAAAACTTTATAACGTTATTGTAGTTTTCAATTACTGCTACAAGATGAGACCATTTGTTGATTATTTCTGATGTTCCGTCAATAAACTGCAGGTGCTTATCATGCGCTACCACAAAACCAGGTATCCCATTTTCTAAAAATATTGCCCATCCCTCTTTTTCTGAGCCACAAGAAGCAATAACCCCATCAGGCGATCCTGGCTTAATTAGACATTCAATAACAAAACTGCCTTTTGAAGGATCTAAATCCGGTCTAGCTTTTATAACTGCTGTAGCTCCATCATTAAAATTACCACTAACTCCTCTTTGTTCTTTATTCAGTACTACCCCCTGGAAATGGATATCATTCTCCGGTTGAGAATTTAATGTAGTATTTACAAAATCAATCGAAAGTAGTTTTCCTGTTTTCACATTTCCTAAGCGTTCAGCATCCGGTCTTGGTATCTCAGCTTTATAGCCTGTTTCTTTCTTAAGTTGGTCAAGTTCTGTTTTTAATTGGCTTTCAATTACAGAAAATTCAGGGTTCTTTGCAAGATTGTATAATTCAGCCGGGTCATTTACAACATCATACAACTCATCCTTATCATTAATGTCGGGGGTAGTTGAATACAGGTATTTTTCCGTTCGAATAGCTGTTATTCGAGGAATAAAATAAATGAGATCTGTCCAGTATGTAAAAAGAAAAGATTTTCTCCAATTCTCATTTTTCCCATGTAATAATGGAACTACACTTTTCCCTTGCATTTGTGCAGGAATTGAAACTCCAGCCATTTCAAGAAAGGTAGGGGCAATGTCAGCATTGAGTATCATTTCTGAAATCGTCAGATTCGCGTTTGCCAATTTTGGATAGCGCATTACCAAAGGAATGCGCATTGATTCGTTATATGCCAGGCGTTTATCTCCTAAACCATGTTCTCCATGAAAAAAACCATTATCGGCTGCAAATACGATTATTGTATTGTCTAATATTCCTTTCTTCTTTAGCAAATCATAAATTTCACCCAGTCCATCATCTACTGCAGTGAGTGATCGCAGGTAATCTTTTTGCTTTCCTATTCCTGTTTGTGCAGGCCAAGGACCAGGCTTACGAATTTTTTGAGGAACTAATTTAGCCAGGTCTTTCCCCCTCAAACGACGTCTTTGATCTTGATTCATCACAGTTCTTTGCCAGGCCGGCTTGTTTTCCATATTATCGAGCCAACTTGCAGGTTCAGGAACTGAATCAGTCATGAATAAATTTTTGTTTCGATCAGCCGGAGTAAATGGCTCATGAACAGCCTTGTGGGACAAATAAACACAAAATGGTTTATCCGCATTTTTATCGATAAAATTCAAAGTATATTTAGTCAGTTCGTCTGTGATATACCCCTCATTGCGAATATTTTTTCCATTAATATTCAGATCATTGCCAAAATAATGACCTTGCCCCGGAAAGCTACACCAGTAATCCCATCCTTTTCTGGGTTCATTACTTTCTGCCATATGCCATTTACCAATAAAAGCTGTTGCATATCCTTCACCCTGAAGTATTTGCCCAAATGAACGCGTTTTGTCAGGATTCAATTCGCGCCCTTCTTGATTGGTGTTCACACCGTTTGTTTGAGGAAACATTCCTGTTAGAATAGTTGCACGAGAAGGGGCACAGAGTGAATTGGTACAAAAGGCATTTTTGAAATGTACCCCTTCGTTACGAAGCTGATCAATATGGGGGGTTTTTAGAAATGGATACCGCCCAATAAACCCCATGGCATCCCACCTTAAATCATCAACCAGAACAAATATGATATTAGGCCTTTCCACAACATGCTTTTCTTTGGGTTGCGCTTCGCAGAAAAATGGCATCCAAAAAAGTAACCAAAAAATGTTGATAGAAACAAAATGTTTGTAAGAGTTCATTACGGGTCTTTTAAAAAACGTTTATTTAAAATTGTATTATTTGATTTAAATATATATGAGATGGACTATGGAAAATGAATGCTCCTCTATCGAACAGGCTTAACACTTGAATATCCAGACCCACCCCGAAACCAATTGCCGGCTTTTCCTGTAAGCCATAAATAATAATCCGAGTCCAGGTTATTTTCTAAACCAACGAATTTATTTATGCCATTCAACGGCAATTCATTCTCGCGAAGGCATTTGAAAATAGCTGTTCCTTCATCAATTTCATCAAACATTGCTACATACAAGGAATGAGCACCCGCAAGCTTTGCACCCGCAACTTGTTTCCACAAAAAATCGCCTCCATTTCTTGGAATGGCATTATAAATAGCAGTGTCATTTTTTAAATTACCCCAACTGAATCCAGGGAAAGCAAGAGGCACATAATCAACGTTATTGTCTTTACACCATTGAATATCTTTTGGCAATGAATTCAGGGCTACCTTTTCATAACTGTTTTGATTATACCTTCCAACAGCCCAAGGCATGATTATGTCGCATTTTTTAATAACAGCATGTAGGCTGGAATCGCTTTCAGTATCTTTCGTTAAAGTTCTCCAATAGTAAGGAACACCCAACATGACTGAAACCTTTTTAGTGGGTCCTTTAATTCTATCTACTAAATTGTCTACATCAGCAATTGTATAT
Source organism: Chitinophagaceae bacterium (assembly GCA_947463105.1). GTDB lineage: Bacteria > Bacteroidota > Bacteroidia > Chitinophagales > Chitinophagaceae > Pollutibacter. Next base: position 3,134 of record CANHSD010000064.1, on the reverse strand, counting down.
TTTCTGCCATCCTTAAATCCAACACCCCATATAACCACCAATGGTTTTTTATTGTGTCTTAAATAATTGGGATTTTTTTTATTGCTAAAAAGCGAAAATATGCGCTGCAATTCCTCCCAATCTTTTTGAACATAAGCCACATCAGTGCTGGTACAGCCGCTTAAATCATACATAACGCAAATGGCTTTATTGTATTTATTGGCTGCGGTTAATGCATTTTGAAGTACTTTATTAAAATGCGCCTTTCCTTTAGGGTTTGATTGTTTTACTTCTGTTACAAATCGTTGCATAAAAACACCATCTAGACCATATTCTTTCATCCATTTAAAATGGAGATCAACCGATTCTTCATCTATAGGACTAAACAATTTTGCGTTGTCTCCATTGGGGAAAGAAAACGGAGTGGTATATTGTTTTGGATATTCCTTTATGTCTGGCCAAAGATCAACAGCAGTACAACCAGGTGCAAATCCACCACAACTCTTCTTTCCATAGTGTCGCCATCCTCTTTCTGCACCATCTCCTTCTGCAGTAAACCAACCCTGGTAACCAGCCATTACAAGGTTTTTGTACGATGTATAGTTGCAGCCTTTCTCGTCGTATATGACTTCTTTAATAAACGATGTTTTATTCCCAGTAACATGCCTATTCTTAGCATAACAAAGTATCACTAAAAAGAATATAATAACAACACTTATTTGTATGCTTTTCATAGACCTAAAAGGCTATCTTTTTAATTGCGAAAAAAAATATTTATACGCTATGGCTTCTTAAACTGTTGCTTCGTAATATTTAAATACAGGTCTCCATAAGAAACCGAAGACTCTAGCTGGGTATCTTCATCCCATTTATTCCAAGAATCTATGAGAATCAAACGCGTGGTAGTACTGGCATTCATTTTAGCAACATTGCACAGTTGTTTATACATTTTTCCTCCATCATTTCTTGGATAATTTGGAGTAATAGCAGTCGGCTGCAAAATTTTCCAATCATGTGCAGGCGTTAGATTTGGAACGTAATCAATTCCTCCCATATTTGAAGCAAAATATTCTTTGGAGTATTTCCAATTCTGGTCCATTGTTTGAGGAAGCAGCCACCACCTATCCCAATCAGTCAATTGAGCACTATAACTCTGGTGGTAAATGGCATCTACACAACCTTGAAATCTAAAAGGATATCGGGCTGGCGGAGACCATCGCTCTTGCATTCCCACTATATACATTTCAAATCCCAATGCTTTTAACCTGCTTCTTAATGTAGTGTAAATGTTTATGTTATTGTTTGAAAAAAGCAAATGTGCGTTCATCAAATACAAAACTACTTTTCCGTTTACTTTTACATAATTAGCATTGTTCATTTGAGGCGCCATCTTAATGATGTCCTGAAAAAATTGTTGCAATTTTACAGCATCATTTTCAAGAGGAGCAGTATTTGAAATTGCATATGTAGTATTTGAGAAATTATAAGCCAAAGCAAATTTTAAATTTTCTGTATTTGCATCCAGAAAAGATTTAATGGTAGATGAATCAGCCCTAAAATTTGTCAAGTCTCTGCTTACTGACCTAAAAGGAAAAAGGAAATAATCAATACCACCCCGCTTGGCTTGTTGAATGTGGTTGGTCATGATATTGGGCAAAACAACACCATTTACCATGGAATAAGTTCCTACAGTGGGAACCTGAGTAATAGACGTATTAAAGGTTGTGAAATTATAATAAAATGCCCCTACATTATAATCTGTGGTAACCGGAATTTCGTTAATGGTATAGTTCAGTATATTGTCTGCTACCGAAGGGGCGTCACTCTTTTTTGTACAAGAAGCAAAAAAACCAAGACCAGCCATTATAAAAAACGAAAATTGTATTTTTTTCATGATTATGGTTTATACGTTTTAGTAACGAGAACAGTAAATCCGGAAGCCAATCCTGCAGCCCTGACCGATTGTATAGTTGTGCCATACCATTTATTCATACCGGATAGATCATAATATACGCGCATAGCATTAAAATCGGGCACTGTGTATGGTGCAGCAAACTTTAGGTTGTTATAAGGATTGGTGGTTTCTTCAGTGAAGTTTGGAATACCCAGCTGTTTAAGTGCCCCTTCATATCCGACTGGGTTCTGGGCACTAACTGAAAGTGGATAAAACCCACGACCCGGAATATCTTGAAATAGCAATGAAGCAAATGAAGGATTGGTATGGGGTGACAAATTCAGTACCCTTGTTTGGCGTTGTAAGCACCAGGCATCAAAAGGCTGATCGGGGAAATAATTAAGCCATAACTGATGATAAATTTTATTGATATCTCCTGCAGGGATATTGGCATTTACCAAATGAAGATAATTCCACAAACCAATACCTGTAGTGCCAAATTTTACTCCATTTCCTGCTTTATATATATCCCGTGATGTAGATGGTATTCCCCAAAAAGCAAAATTAGCATCAATACCGGAGGTATAATAATTTTCTGCCGTGCTACTTCCGCCAAGATTCAGCATTCTGGCTTGTGCTTTTAAAAGCTGTGCTTCAGCAAAACTCAATACAATAAGCGGTCTTGTAGGATTGTTCAGAATATTCAATGAGAACATTGAATAAGCACTAACACCATTTATTCCTCCGTTATTTGCCTGACCTTGGGGATCAATTCCTCCTGTAAGCTGAGGTGTCCAACCAGGTAAAAGTCTACTCGATTTTGTGATTCCGTAGTGTGGAATTGGATAAGTCACTACATACAAAGAGTCATTAAGGGTGCTTGAAACTGTATCGGTAACCCTGAACCGACTGGTAAGCTTTACAGAATCGAAATAATAGTTTATTCGAGGATCCTTATAAGACCTCAAATACATAAACATAATATCAGACATTCTTGGAAAAAAGCTTGTGAAATTCGACCTGATATAGGTTTTATAATACGGGTTTTCATTGCCTATTACATTTTCATAAGCCACTTTTGCTGTTTCATTTTCAGAACCAATTAAGGCTGCTTCATTGCCCATAACATCTCTCACTTCTGCATCTGCCAATGAACCTAAGTTTCTTCTGCATCTCAATGCAATCTTTAATCGAAGTGTGTTGGCAAATTTTACCCAATTTTGCAATTGTGTACCGGATGTTCCATATACAACATCATACG
>CANHSD010000063.1 GCA_947463105.1 Chitinophagaceae bacterium | reverse complement strand
GAGCTGTGCGACATGGAAGCGGGATGGGACAACAATGTATCACAGGTACCAAGGGAAACGGTGCGGGTACACATTTGCAGCTTGTTCATGAACTGCACGCCATGGGCATCCAGAAATTCAGCCACTTTCATGGCGTTCTCACAATGGCGTTGCATCCGCACTTCCAGCGTGCGCATACTGTTGGTCAGGTCTAAAGGTCCAAAATGACATTCGTCCATTGGGGGTCAAACTTTGCACCAAACTTCTTGTAAAAATTGATGGCGGGCTCATTCCAGTCCAACACCTGCCAGGTAATGCGCTTGAAGCCTTTTTCTTTGGCCTCCTCTATCAGTTTTTCGATGAGCATTTTTCCAATTCCCTTGCCACGCATGGATTCTGTAACAAGGATGTCTTCTAGATACATGGTCTGGCCTTTCCAGGTGGAGTAGCGAATATAATAAAGGGCAAAGGCGATGAGGGGAATTGAAGAAGCATCATCAGCTTCCACTACAAATGCCCACCAAACTGGTTTCTCACCAAATCCGCTTTCCTCAAAATGCCTGGGATCCACCGTTACTTCCTCCGGGGCTTTCTCGTATGCTGCGAGTTCACGGATGAGCTCCAGCATTCCCGGGCAATCTTCGATGGTGGCTTTTCTGATCTTCATGTTATAATATAAGTGTGCAAATTAATGATTGAATTGGCTTTTACAATGGGAGGATAAAATCATCGGGGTTTCGGGATGAAAATACTTCTTTAAAGGGGGTTAATCACCGTTGAAAAGCCTGGTACGGATCTGATATTTGTTTTAAAAAAATGAACATCATTGACTCCAAATCAGACCTGGGCTTTAAAAAAGTATTTGCAGAAAGGCCTCACCTGCTCATGAGCTTGCTGAACAACTTACTTCCCCTGAGCAACCCCATTGTTTCACTTGAATACCTGAGCCCGGAACTCACACCAGACCAGGAAGATGGTAAAAACACCATCGTTGATGTCAGATGTACCGATACTCAGAGCCGGCATTTTATTGTAGAAATGCAGGTCAGCAAACAAGCTGGCTTCGTGAAAAGGGTCATTACCAACATGACCAAAGTCTATTCCAGACAACTTTCTAAGGTTGACCCCTATATTTTGGCTCAACCGGTCTATTCGCTCAATCTCTTGGATCATGCCTTATCAAACAATGAAAACAAATGGTTTCATCATTACACTTTGACCGAAAGAGAGCTGCATGAAGATTATATCGATGAATTAAATCTCATTGTCATCGAACTACCCAAATGGAGAAAATTAAATACTTTTGATTTGCAAAAACCCAAAGACCGTTGGCTTATGTACCTCTCAGACCCAAATATGTTCAGCAAATTTCTTACTGAAAAAGAACTTGCACGCTACAATGAAATCAGTGAAGCCATAGAAGTATTGGAAACCAAAAACTTCAGTCCAGAGCAGATCCGGGGTTATGAGCTCTATATCGATAACATGCGGTCATATGTTACAAACATGTCAGAGGCAAGAAGAGAGGGGATAGAACAAGGGATGGAAAAAGGGATGGAACAAGGGAAGAAAGAGGGGGTCACGGAAGGGAGAAACCAAATCATGGACAACACTTTTGCTATTTTGGATGAACTCAAGTACAATACACTATCCATCGAGCAAATTGCTGAAAAATACAATGTCAATGTTGAGTATGTTCAGCAGCTGAAAAAATACAGCAGGTAATCATCCCGGAATCATTAGTTGGGGTTTTCCAATATTTCTACGTACAAGATTTTGTACAACAGAAGAATTGTCCTAATTTCACAGAATAACTACTACCTCATGGAAATAGCATCATACAGCGAATTCAGGCAGCACATGAAGTCATTTCTCGATGCTGTGATCAAAACACATAAACCCCTTTTCATCACCCGCAAACATGGGGAAGAATTGGTGGTGATGTCAAAAGAAGATTACACCAGCATGGAGGAAACACTTTATCTATTGAGCAGTCCTAAGAATGCGGAAAGATTAATGGAATCCATTGCCCAGTTTCAAGATGGCAATACCGTTGAGCAAAAACTGGACAGCTAATGAATGTATTGTTTACTGCTCATGGCTGGGATGATTATGTATATTGGCAGACAAATGACAGGAAAATACTTTTGAAAATAAATGATTTGATCAGAGACATTAGCAGAGATCCAAATGGTGGTATTGGAAAACCAGAACAACTCAAAAATGCATTATCCGGATGGCTATCCCGTAGAATAAACCTGGAGCATAGATTGGTTTACAAGATTGATCAAGGGTCAATCATCATTGCCCAATGCAGGTATCATTATTAAACACCTTCAACCCCTTCAACGCCTCGGCTCTGAAGCGCCTGCTCAAAATCTGCCAATATATCTTCAATATTTTCTATTCCAACACTAAGGCGAATGAGGCCATCTGTAATGCCGTACTCGAGCCTGTTTTCCCTGGGAACGGAGCTGTGCGACATGGAAGCGGGATGGGACAACAATGTATCACAGGTACCAAGGGAAACGGTGCGGGTACACATTTGCAGCTTGTTCATGAACTGCACGCCAGCATCAAATCCACCTTCGAGCTCAAAGCTCATCATGGCGCCGGGATGCTTCATTTGCTTCTGCGAAACGGCATAATCAGGATGGGTGGGCAGCCCGTTGTAATTGACTTTTGAAATGGCAGGATGGGCATCCAAAAATTCAGCCACTTTCATGGCGTTCTCACAATGGCGCTGCATCCGCACTTCCAGCGTGCGCATGCCATTGGTCAACAGAAAGGCATCGAATGCATTGCTGTTGCCGCCCAACAAACGATGGGTTTTGGTAGCCCTGGTATTCATGAATGCAAGATCAGTGCCGACCAATACCCCGCCAATGGCGGTTCCGTGGCCATTCAAAAACTTGGTGGTGGAATGGATCACAAAATCAATTCCGAATTGAAAGGGCTGTTGCAAATATGGTGTGGCAAATGTGTTGTCGCAGGCAGTAAGCTTGCCATATTGTTTGGCCATTTGGCTCAAGGCTTCTAAATCTACACACTGCAACGTAGGATTGGCGGGTGTTTCAAGGTATACCAGTTTGATGGTGGGATCCTCCCTCAAACACTTTTCTGCCAGCGAAAGGTCACGAAGGTCTACGATGATGGCCTCCACATCCAATGGATCGAGCAGGGTCTTCATGAAATCCTGGGTACCACTGTAGAGCGAATAATGGGTCAGGATCTTATCACCCCGCTTCAAGGTTGCAAGAAACAATGAGCTGATGGCCGCCATGCCAGATGCATGCAAAATGGCCTTTGCTTCCAAGGGCTTACCATCCACTTCTATGCCAAAGGTCTCCATGGCCGCAATCTTCTGCTCAGATTCATTCATGGTAGGATTCCCCCAACGGGCATAAATATAGCCAGGCTCCTTGCCGGAAAACCGGCGCATGCCCTGCTCGGCTTCATCATATACATAGGTAGATGAAGCATAAATGGGCGTAAGGTGCGCGTACATGGGGTCTTTTACATGACCGGCATGGATGGCGAGGGAGGAGAAGCCTTTGTAGAGGTGGGGCATATTGTTGAAGGGGTTGAAAACGTTCTAAATAAACCACTTCACCCAGGTGGCGCCCCAGGTGAATCCTCCACCGAAGGCGGCGAGGACGATGTTGTCGCCTTTCTGCATCCTGTCCTGGTAATCCCAGATACAGAGTGGAATGGTGGCGGCCGTGGTATTGCCGTAGCGCTGGATGTTCATCAACACTTTTTCATCTGATAACCCCATTCGCCTGGCAGTGGCATCAATGATGCGTTTGTTGGCCTGGTGGGGCACCAAAAAAGCAATATCATCTGCGGTAAGGTTGTTGCGCTGGATCAGTTCATAACTGACATCAGCCATGCCGGTAACGGCAAACTTGAACACAGGCTGGCCGTCTTGGAACATGTAATGCATTTTGTTGGCAACGGTTTCAGCAGATGTAGGATGGAGAGATCCGCCACCTTTCATGTTCAGGTATTTCCCGCCACTTCCATCGCTTTTCAAAATACTGTCCAGCACACCGTATCCGTCTGTATTGGGTTCCAGCAATACTGCGCCGGCGCCATCCCCAAACAAAATACAGGTAGTCCTGTCTGTATAATCTGTAATTGCACTCATTTTATCTGCACCCACCACCACTACTTTCTTGTACCGTCCACTTTCAACAAGGGCAGCGCCAGTGGTGAGGCTGTACAAAAAGCCAGAACAAGCCGCGAGCACATCAAATCCCCAGGCATTCTTGATGCCCAGTTTGTCGCAGGCCACATTGGCTGTATTGGGGAAAAACATATCTGGAGTGATGGTTGCCACAATCATGCAATCAATCTCATTGGGGCTGATGCCTCTTCTTTTGCAAAGATCTTGTACCGCAGGCACCACCAGGTCTGAGGTGGCCAGGCCTTCTCCCTTGAGGATATGCCTCTCCTCTATCCCTGTTCTTGTCTTGATCCACTCATCGTTGGTATCCACCATCTTTTCAAAGTCGGCATTGGTAAGCACATCCTTTGGAACGTATCCGCCAACTGCCGTAATTGCTGCTGTGATTTTTTGCATGTAGTTGATTTGGAACACAAATTTAAGAAAATAAAGGACGTTAGGCGCCTCAAGCATGACATTCATCATTTGTTTGGATGATGTTGTTAGGAGAAGGCTAAAGCACATGCCCGTTGCGCCTTGTCTGAACGGATTTTACTAACTTTACGGCATCATGATAGCAAGCCTGACAGGTTCATTTGTGTTAAAGACACCATCCTATATCCATATTGATGTACAAGGCGTTGGATATGAGGTACAAATCAGCCTGAACACCTATTCTAAGATACAGGATTTAAAAGAAGGGACCCTGATGACCCATCTGCAAATCAAGGAGGATGGGCATACCCTTTTTGGATTTGCCGAATTGGCAGAAAAAGAGCTTTTTGTGCAACTGATCAACGTGAATGGTGTGGGTGCATCCACTGCCAGGATGATGCTCTCCTCCATGCAACCGGCGGAACTGCGTTCAGCCATCGCCTCGGGCAACACAGGCGCCCTGGAAAAGATCAAGGGCATCGGAAGAAAATCGGCGGAAAGACTGATCCTTGAACTGCGTGAAAAAATGGTTAAGGCAGGAGTGGAAAGTACCGCTTCCGGATTTGTGCGCAATAGTTTGGAAAATGATGCGTTAAATGCACTGATGGCGCTTGGGATTCAAAAAAATACCGCTGAAGCCGCCCTCAAAAAGACAAGAGCCCATGCCCCTGAAGACAATGTACTGGAATCAATCATCAAAAAATCACTTCAGTTCATCTGATCTGCGGTAAAAAGACCACTCCCATTTGAAAAAGTTGTCCCTAAAGATAACATTGTTGGCTTTCCTTATGAATGCGCACCAAACGGCGGATGCAAAAGCCAATGGGCACACAAGTCTTTTTTTCTTTCAGCAAGACAGTCTTCCCAAAAATGATACGCTGCGCTATCCCCTGCAAGACAGGAGGGGAGATAAATTGAGCCAAAGGAACAAGAACCCCTTTAACCTCCGGGATCCTTCCAATTTCAGCGATTCCATCGTCTACGACCCAAAGACCAAAGAATATTACATCGTCGAAAAAGTTGGTGGTAAATATTTCAGGAAGCCTACATCCCTGACCTTTGATGAATACATGCGCATCCAATCGCGCAAAGCCGAATCGGATTATTTCCAGAAACGTGCCAATACGTCCAGCCTTTTGAACAGGAAACTGGTAAAACCCAAGCTGAACATGGGAGAAGACCTGTTCAACCGCTTGTTTGGAACTGGTAAAATTGACATCAAGCCCCAGGGTGAAGTGAACATCACCGCAGGTTATCAGGGGCAGAACATCAAGAATCCTACCCTTCCTGAAAGGGCAAGAAGGAACGGTGGCCTGGATTTTGACATGGCAGCCAACTTGAATGTAATTGGTAATATCGGGGACAAAATGAAATTTCCGATCAGCTACAATACCCTTTCCACCTTTGATTTCGAAAACCAGCTCAAGCTGGATTATTCGGGAGGTGCGGAAGATATTTTCAAAAAAATTGAAGTGGGCAACACTTCATTTGCTTCGAAAGGAACCTTGATTCCTGGTGCACAACAGCTTTTTGGCATCAAAACCCAGATGCAGTTCGGAAAACTTTGGCTTTCTACTGTATTTGCCAGCCAGCGTTCCCAACGACAATCTGCCGGGTTCAAAGGTGGCTCAAGCAGTACGCCATTTGAATTCAAGGCTGATGAATACGAGGAGAACAGGCATTTCATGCTGGCACAGCATTTCAGAAGGGACTACAACAAGGCGATGAAAAACCTTCCGGTGATCAATTCTCAGGTGCAGTTGTTGCGCCTTGAGGTATGGGTAACCAACAGAAGTGGTGCCACGGCCAATGCCCGTGATGTGGTGGGCCTGATGGACCTTGGCGAAGACAAGCCCTTTCAACAACCTCCAGTCATCAATCCCAGGCCAGGATTGACTTTTCCTTCCAACGGAACCAATGACCTGTACACCAAGATCATCAACAACCCTGGCAGCAGAAATCCTGCGCAGATTGTCAGCTATCTCAACACCATTGGCCTGCAGCCTGTCCGCGATTTTGAAAAAACATTCGCCAGAAAACTCGATACCACCCAATATTATTTCAACAGGCAACTGGGATTCATCTCGTTGAACGTTACGCTTCAGCCAGATGAGGTCTTGGGCGTTGCCTATCAGTATACCGTGAATGGCAAAGTTTACCAGGTGGGTGAATTTGCACAGGATATCCCGGTGGATTCAACCAGTGGTGTGCAAAAAATACTATTCTTGAAATTGTTGAAGGCCACTTCTCAAAGGACCTCCTTGCCAATCTGGGACCTAATGATGAAAAACATTTACCCCGTAGGTTCCGGACAACTGGAAAGACAGGATTTTCAGTTCAATGTGCTTTACCAGGAGCCAGGTGGAGGTGAAAAGCGGTATATTCCGGAAGGAGACCAGGCAGGTGTCCCGCTGCTGACCCTGGTGAACCTGGACCGGCTGAACAACCAGAACGACCCACAACCCGATGGGGTATTTGATTTTGTGGAGGGATATACGGTCAACTCCTACCAAAGCCGGGTCATCTTTCCTGTACTTGAGCCCTTCGGACACGACCTGGATTATGCTTTCACGACCGATCCTGGCCTGCGCAATAAATACCTATTTTACCCTCTCTACGATACCATCAAAGCAATTGCACAGACCTATGCCAACCTCAACCGCTTCTTGATCAGGGGTAGCTCAAAATCATCCGGGGGATCGAGTGGCGAAATATCATTGAACGCGTTCAACATCCCCCCAGGATCTGTTACTGTAACAGCAGGAGGACAAACCCTGCAGGAAAATATTGACTATACCATTGACTACATGTCAGGTACGCTGAGGATCATCAACAGCGCCATCAAAAACTCTGGACTGCCCGTCAACGCTCAGTTTGAGAACAATGCAACCTTTGGCGTGCAGCAAAGGACCTTCATGGGGCTGCGATGGGATTATTTGTTCAACGATAAACTTTCCATTGGTGGAACATCGGTAAGGTTGAGTGAAAGGCCTTTTTTCACGAAAATGGAATATGGTTCTGATCCGATCCGCAACAGCATGACCGGCATCGACATGACCTACAACAGTGAGCTGCCGAGATTGAACAAATGGTTGAGCAAACTTCCGTTTTATGAGGCCAATGGAACATCTTCCATCAGCGCCTCGGCAGAAGCTGCCAAGATGAATCCCGGCCATGCCCCGCAGATCGGAAAAGGCAGCGAAGGATTGATTTACCTGGATGATTTTGAGGGAACCAAGGCCAGCATTGATCTTCGTTTTCCTATCGTAGGATGGACCCTGGCCTCCACTCCATTTGGGGCTACAGACCGCTTCGGCAATACCATGTTTCCGGAGGCCAATTCCTATGACAACCTTGATTATGGGAAAAACAGGGCAAAACTGGCCTGGTACAATATTGAACCTATCCTGCAGGAAAAAAGAAATGCAAACAATCCCATCAGGAATGACCTGGTTCAACTTTCTGATCCACGTGTCAGGAGCGTAGGCCAACAGGAAATCTTTCCGAGAAGAACGCCTGATTTTGGGCAGAGCCAGATGGTGACGTTTGATCTTGCCTATTATCCAAAAGAAAGAGGTCCTTACAACTACGATGCCCAAAACATTGAGAGCACAGGCCTGCTCAGGAATCCTAACAAACGCTGGGGCGGGATCATGCGGGGCATCGACCAGACTGATTTTGAAACGGCCAATGTTGAATTTGTTGAGTTCTGGGTATTGGATCCCTTCATCAAGGGCACCAATCCAGCAGGTGGGTCCCTTTACCTGAACCTGGGAAATATTTCTGAGGACATCCTCAAAGACTCAAGAAGGTTTTATGAAAATGGTTTGCCTACCCCTACCATCCCTTCAGCAACTTCCACTTCCACCTGGGGAAAATCGCCATTGAATCCTATTCAAATCACCCAAGGATTCAGCAATGACCCTGCCGACAGGCCTTTCCAGGATGTAGGATTGGATGGATTGACAGACTCTGCCGAGAGCAGGATCAGGGTTCAGTACCTGAACGACATGGCCGCAAGACTGGGCGTTACATCCAAGGCTTATCAAGAAGCAAAAGCAGATCCTTCTGCAGACAATTTTAAGTATTACAGGGACGAAACCTATGATGCACAGAATGCAGGAATTTTATCCCGATACAAAAACTTCAATAGCCCCCAGGGCAACTCTCCTATTGCCAAGGCCGGCGACAATTTTGCTTCTGCTTTTACCATGTACCCTGATGGAGAAGACCTGAACCGCGACAATACCCTTAACGAATCAGAGGAATATTTCCAGTACAGGATTGACATGAAGCCCAGCGGTGACCCGAACATGCAGGTGGGGCAAAACTTTATTGCAGACAAAAAATCCGTCAATGTAACACTGGCCGATGGCACCAAACAGAACCAGATCTGGTACCAGTTCCGTGTGCCAATCACTGCCTACAACAGCAAGGTGGGAGAAATTCCTGATTTCAAATCCATCCGCTTTTTCAGGATGTTCCTTACTGATTTTGCAGACTCAGTTGTATTGCGCTTTGCCAAATTGGAATTGGTGAGAAACAACTGGAGAAGGTTTGCCTATGACCTGGACACCATGGGCACATACAAAAACATCGACCTGTCCAGCAACATCACCAGGTTCAATGTGTCTGCCGTTAACATTGAAGAAAACGACCGACGGGACCCCATCCCTTATCGCACGCCACCGGGCATTGAGCGTGTACAGACGCTCAGCAATGGCGGCATCAACATCCTCCAGAATGAACAAGCCCTCAGCATCAATGTGATCAACCTCAATGAAGGTGACGGAAGGGCTGTTTTCAAATCTTTCAACCATGATTTGAGGCAGTACAAACGCATTTCAATGTTCTATCACCTGGAAAGCCTGAAAGAATACAACAGGCTCAGGGATGGTGAAGTATATGCAGTGGTAAGGATCGGCAACGACTATATCAACAACTACTACGAGATCAAGTATCCGCTGAAAACAACACCCTTCGGAACAACAGACGAGAAGGTGATTTGGCCAGCGGAAAATGAATTGAATTTTGACATCACAGCACTGATCAAACTCAAGAACGAACGCAACCTGAATACAGGAAACCCTACAGCCATTTACCGGAAAACCATCAACGGCAAAATCTTCTCCATCATGGGCAACCCGAATCTTGGAGAGGTAAAGGGTATCCTTGCTGGTTTGGAGAACCCCAAAGATCCAACTGGTGGAAGGCCCGTCAATGCAGAGGTCTGGATCAATGAGCTCAGGCTGTCTGGGCTTGATGAAAAAGGTGGTTGGGCTACAGTGGGTCAGATGAACCTGCAATTGGCCGATTTGGGGACGGTTTCCATGTCCGCCAATATCCATACGATAGGGTTTGGTCAACTTGAGCAAAGGGTGAACGACAGGTTCCGTGATGACCTGAAACAATTCGATGTATCCACCAATCTTCAACTGGGAAAATTACTTCCCAAAAAACTTGGATTGGAAATTCCATTTTTTGCCAACTTCTCACAAACGATCAGTTCTCCACAATATGATCCTTATGACAAGGACATCACCTTGAAAGACAAACTGAGTATTTACAAGAACAAAAGTGATTCCATCAAGTCGGATGCCGTTGATTTTACCGGCATCAAAACCTTCAACTTCACCAATGTTCGGTTTGCCCAACCGCAGGATAAAAAAGTACGCCTTTGGAGCATATCCAACTTTGACTTTAGCTACTCATTCACGGAAACACAACAACACAATCCGCTGATTGAAAACAACGAAGTGAGCAAGACACAGGGTGGCCTGGGATACAATTACAGTGCCCAACCGAAGTACATTGAGCCCCTCAAAAAACTAATCAAGGCCCCTACCCCATGGCTTGACTTTATCCGCAATGTAAACTTCAATCCCATGCCCTCATTGATTGGCATCAGGATGGACAGCAGGAGGCAGTTTGGTGCCATCCGCCCTAGAAATGTTGGTGGTGGAAAATTCAAGATTCCTGAAACCTATGACAAGTATTTTGTAGTAGACAGGAATTATAACATGCGTTGGGACCTGACCAAATCGTTGAACTTCGACTTCAAGGCCATCAACAATTCCAGGATCGATGAGCCCATTGGAAGGATCGACTCAAAAAGCAAACGCGATTCGCTGGTGCGCAATTTCATGAAAGGTGGCAGGAATACCATCTACACACAAAACACAGACATCACCTACAACCTGCCAACCACGATGATTCCGCTGCTGGACTGGACAACACTGAACCTGGCTTACCGCAGCAGCTACAATTGGGTGGGGGCTTCAAGACTGGCCATCAGTTTGGGAAATACCATTCAGAACAGTGGACAAACCGGTGCTACGGCAGAGCTGAACATGACCCAGCTCTACGCAAAATCAAAAACGCTCAGAAAGCTTGACGATACCAATACTCCGGATATTGCGCCAACTGAGCCACAGGAGGTAAGCAAGAAAAACCAGGCCCGTATCAAGAAATTAAAAACCAAACTCAGCAAGCTTTCAGCAAAGTTCAAGAAAAAGAAAAGTCCTTCTGAAAAAGACATCATTGCCAACCAGGCCTCGGTAGAGAAATTGGAAAAAAGAATTGCAGCACTGAATGTGCCTGAAAAAACCAAGGCTGTCGCTACACTCTCAGCCCCAGTCAAAACAGCCTTGATGGTACTTACTGCCGTGAAGAGAGTTGGCGCAACCTACAATGAGGGAGGTACCACCTTCCTTCCAGGCTATACCGATAGCACCCGTTTCTTTGGACAGAATTTCAGCAGCATGGCACCGGGCATTGGATTCACCATGGGGAAACAACCTGATCAGGCCTGGCTACAAGACATTGCCAAAAAAGGACTGATCACAAAGGATCCCATGCTCAACAACCTGTTCTTACAGAACCATGAACAAAAACTCAACGTCACTGCACAGGTAGAGCCGTTCAGGGATTTTCTTGTTGACCTGAACCTCGACAGAAACCTGTCCAAAAACTACTCCACTCTTTTCAAGGATACAGTTGGCACAGGACAGTTTAATTCCCTGAACCCATACTCCGGCGGGGGTTTCAGCATCAGCTATATTTCATTCCAAACACTTTTTGCCAAGTTCGACCCCAACAATACCAGTGAAACCTTCAAGAAATTTGAAAGCAACAGGCTTGTGCTTTCGAAAAGATTGGGAGAGAAAAACCCTTACAGCAAAACAGCAGGTGCGGATGGTTATTACAAAGGATACGGAAGGTATGCGCAAGATGTAATCGTGCCGGCATTTCTTGCGGCCTATACCAACAAGGATCCCAATACGATTTCCTTGTTGAACACAGGAGAGAATGGATCGGTTAAAACAAATCCGTTCAAGGGCTATATGCCAAAGCCCAATTGGAGATTGACCTACAATGGTTTGAGCAGGATAGAATCGCTCCAACAATACCTGAGCAATTTTACCCTCACGCATGGCTACAACTCAACGCTGAGCATGAACAGCTTTAATTCAGCCCTGCTGTTCCAGGATACGTTGTTGTATGGATTTCCTTCGTTCATTGATACCGTTTCAGGAAATTATATTCCTTATTTCCTTGTTCCCAACCTCTTGATTTCTGAACAGTTTGCACCATTGATTGGCATTGACTTTTCAACACCAGGTCAACTCTCCGGAAGATTTGAATTCAGAAAGTCAAGGCAGCTCAGCATGAGCCTTGTTGACTTTCAATTGAGTGAGGTACATTCCACTGAAATCACCTTTGGCATGCGGTGGAGGAAACGTGGATTCCCATTGCCTTTCAAAGTGAAGATTGGAAAAGGGGAAGCCAGCAGCAAGCTCGACAATGACATCACCTTTGCATTGGATTTCAGTGTGCGGGATGATGTCAACTCCAACTCAAGATTGGACCAATCCAATGCATTTGCCACCGGTGGACAAAGGGTTGTGAGCATCCGACCCACCATTGATTATGTGATGAGCAATAGGGTTAATATTCAACTCTATTTTGACCAAAGAAGATTGAATCCTTATGTATCCAACTCGGCACCATCGGTCAATACAAGGGGTGGTGTACAGATCAGGATTTCTCTGGCGCAATAAGAAATCTTAGGAGTCGCAGAAAATTTAGTTGCAATGCTATACATGATGGTATTGATCTTTACCTGATCAGTGTTGACTCCCCTTTTCTGAACACCGGACTGCCCAGATAATCCACACCTAGTGCATGCCAGACAAAAGATTCATTGCCCTGGTCGCGGCCCTTGTAGACACCATTCCAACCCCTGCCGATCTCTTCTGTGCTGAACACCAGCTCTCCGTATCGGTTGT
>CANHSD010000062.1 GCA_947463105.1 Chitinophagaceae bacterium | reverse complement strand
CTTTCCTTATCAAGTGTGGGTAAATATTGCAGCACATCTACCCTTTCGTAGCTGTATTGTTGGCACGAAAAACCATTCAGCTCCATGTTTATTTGCGCCCATTCCAGGTAGGTATTGGACAGGTCTGCAGAGACAATGCTTTTTGCGCCACCCGCTGCTGCATAGACAGAAAATGAACCGGTATAACAGAATAAGTTCAAGACCCTCTTGCCAAGAGCTGCCTTCCTGACCATGTCCCTGGTTATGCGGTGATCAATGAACAACCCTGTATCCAGATAATCGGTGAGGTTAACCACGAACTTTAACCCGCCCTCTTCAACTTCGATAAATTCTTTCCGGTCGTCTGTTTTTTGGTACTGATCTTGGCGGCTCTCCTTTCTTTTCCGCTCTTTGAGGTAAAGCTGGTCTTCCGTTTTGCCAAGCACATGCCTCACTACTTCAAGACTGTCCTCCAGCCAACGCTCATAATCTTCTTCAGAAAGCCGGTGGTTGCTCCGGTATTCCGTCACCAAAACATTGTTGCCATAAATGTCTATGATAAGGGGAAACTCAGGCAGGTCACGGTCATACAAGCGATAGCAAGAAACTTGTTGTTGCTTTGCCTGCTTACCCAGGATTCTGTATACCTTTTTGAGGCGGTTATCGAACATGATGAGTTTGGCATCAGACATGCAGGCAAGTTAAAGCAATTCTCTACTTTTGTAAAAATACTGACATGAAATACTTTCTCTCTGCTTTTCTGTTTATGACAACTGCCTGTTCACTCAATGGGCAACAAGCAAATACCATCAATCCTGACGCTTTTTTAAAAGCCATCAGTGCCGGAAAAATACAGGTACTTGATGTCAGAACAGCAGATGAATACAAGAGTGGTCATATCAACAACGCATTGCAAGCCAACTGGCTAGATAAAAATGAATTCAATGACCGGACCTCCCACCTTGACAAAAACAAAACCGTTTACATCTATTGCCTGAGCGGTGGGAGAAGCGGAGCTGCAGCAGAGGTCTTGCGCACCAAAGGCTACAATGTGATCAATCTTGAAGGCGGCATCAATGCATGGAAAAGAGAAAGCAAACCTTTGGTAGGGGTTGATCCCAATGCCAAGCAAACCAGCATGGCCTCCTACGAAGGTCAGGTAAAAAGTACCAATATCGTTTTGGTGGATTTTGGTGCAGAGTGGTGCCCACCTTGTAAAAAAATGGAGCCTGTTTTGGATGCTTTCATGAAGCAGAACAATAAAAATCTGACGCTGGTAAAAATGGATGGCGGCATTGAAACAACCCTCATGAAATCCCTAAAAGTAGAGGCCTTGCCAACTTTCATCCTCTACAAAAATGGTAAAGAGGTTAAAAGAAAACAAGGCCTCGTGACGCAGGAAGAATTCAATTCCTGGTTGAAATAAACTATTTTTTTGCTTTCTGCATGGCATTGGTTGATGGACCACCACCCCTGGGTGCACCCAAACCACTGATGGCAGAAGCTCCTTTGAACAGCTGGAACCTGCTGGGCATCTCCCTCACAGGCCACATGCCATTGGATTCATTGATGTCTGCAGTTTCGCGCATGGGATCCAATTTGATGCCCGCAACTTCCTTGTTCTTAACAAAGAGTTTGGTCACTTTTTGCTCATTCAATTTCCAGATACCAACAGGAATCCTGTCCACTTCTTTGCTGCCATCCGCAAAGGTCCATTCAACGATAATCGGCATCACCATTCCACCTTTGTTGCTGAATTGAAGCTCATAGAAATGTTTGTCTTCCCAGGCGGGGTAGTTGACATTGTCTTTTTGTGCATCAAGCTGTTGCTGTGCCATGTCTTGAAACATTTTTGCATCAGCACTCCTATTATAATAATAGTAATCGCGTAGGGTTGTGTCGGTATTGGTATAGTATATCAAATTTTTATCTTCCCGGTTCCTGACCTTGCTGATGGTTTCAAATTCGGGAGACTTCATGGAAGCCATGTTTTTATTGGCATCCAGCCTGAACCATTTTACTGAATCAATTGCAATATCCACTGGCTCGGTACCAAAATACCAACCCCTCCAAAACCAATCCAGGTCTACAGCACTTGCGTCTTCCAATGTCCTGAAAAGGTCATTGGGTGTTGGGTGTTTGAAGGCCCATCTTCTTGCATATTCTTTGAAAGCATAGTCAAACAGTTCTCTTCCCATGATGGTTTCACGCAAAATATTCAACCCTGTTGCTGCCTTTGCATAGGCATTTGATCCAACGCTGGCAACATTATCACCTTTTGTCATGATGGGCTCCAACATGTCTTTGGGAAGCTTCATGTAGTCTGCAATCAGGTGTGCAGGACCACGGCGGGATGGGTAATTGTTGTCAAACTCCTGCTCTGTCAAGAACTGAACAAAAGTGTTCAGGCCTTCATCCATCCACCAGTATTGCCTTTCATCAGAGTTGATGATCATGGGGAAGAAATTGTGTCCTACTTCATGAATGATGACACCAATGGCTCCATATTTTGTAGCCTCACTGTACGTGCCATCTTTTTCAGCCCTTCCATAATTCATGGCAATCATGGGGTACTCCATGCCAATAGATGCTTCCACTGAAATGGCCACAGGATAAGGATAGGCAATGGTAAATTTAGAATAGGTCTTGATGGTATGGTATACAGCCTTGGTTGAATATTTTTTATAGATCGGATAGGCTTCCTTTCCATAATAGCTCATGCACATCACTTTCTTTCCTTCAACATCAGCAGCCATGGCATCCCAAACAAGGCGGCGGGATGAGTTGAAGGCGAAGTCGCGCACATTGATGGCTTCATAAGACCAGGTCTTCTTTCCCTTTGATTTTTCCTTTGCATTGTCGATGGCTTCTGCAAGGGTAACCACTTCAACAGGCTCAGTTGCGGTTTGGGCTTGCTGCCAGCGAGCCATCTGCACAGGAGTCAAAACAGTGGCGAGATTTTTACACTCCCCAGTGGCCGCGACAATATGATCTTCAGGAACAGTGATGTTCACCTTGTAGTTTCCGAAAGTCAGTGCAAACTCAGCACCACCGCTGAATTGCATGTTCTGCCAGCCCTGAAAATCACTGTAAACAGCAAGGCGGGGGAACCACTGTGCAATAGAATAGAGATTGTTGTCGTCTTCAGCAAAATACTCATACCCTCCCCTTCCATACCGGGTAAGCTTATCAGGAATTTTATAATTCCAATTGCATTTGAAAACAAATTTCTGTCCTGGCTTCAAAGGAATGGGCATTTCAACCCTCATCATGGTTTGATTAACCGTGTAGCTGAGGGGCCGGCCGGTGGCATCTGTCAATGCCGTAATGTTCACCCCATAGCCATTCAGGTATTCTTTGGGGTTCATCTGCAACAACTGCTGGTGCGTAAGCCTTGTGTTCATGCTTGAAGGCTTGTCGTAGTTGTTGTCACTGTTGGGGTGATGAAAATTCTCGTCTACCTGCAACCAGATATAGGTCAGGATATCCGGAGAATTGTTGAAATAGGTAACTGTTTCAGACCCGGTCAACAGATTGGCTTCTTCATTGATATCCACATTGATATCATAGTCGGCACGCTGCTGCCAGTACTTTGGTCCTGGAGCACCGCTGGCTGTCCTGTACTCGTTAGGATCCTGCAACAAATAATCAAGTTGTTCAAACCGGTTTCCGTGGTTTGAACCAGCATTGCGCAAGGGTTGTGCATGGGAAGTGACCAATGATAGCGTCAGCAACAAGGCAATAAAAATGGATTTACTCATGATTGTGAATTTACATTTTACCAATTATCATCATTTAAAAATAATATGCTGCATATTTAGTCTGATGGGGTCGAAATCATGCTTCGGGCTTTGAATTAAGGATAGGTTTGAAATCATGCAATGGCATTCTATGATCTTAAATCAATTCATATGACCACTTTAACCAAAAGAGCCGCTTTTCATGTTTTCCTCCTGCAATATATACTTTTAATCATTGTTTTTCTGATGATGGGATGCAAAAAAACAGCAGTTGATGCAACTCCAAACCGCATCCCAAAACCAGAGGGTACCATTGTATATTCCACTGCAATCCTGGACTCCGTTTCACCGATCAATAAAACAACCTCTTGGCACAACACCAACAAATCGTTTTCCAGCTTGTTCGACTTGCAGTTCTCCCTTTACAGTGGATTTGAATTGACAGCTGCACATCAATTCATCCCCTTCAACTATACCAACCAAAATACCTGGAACGCCAACAAGACTTACTACTGGCAGAGCCCCGGGGCCTATGTCTACACCGATTTAACTGGGGATGGCAAGAAAGACCTCTGGGCATTTTTCTATAGAAATCCATGGCCCACCAACGCAAAGGGGCTGAACCTGTTTACAGAATACGAAGCTGATTCTACCAGGTATACCGTACAATTGGGATTGACCGAAGTGAGGAAAATTGTATTGTCGGATCTTGATAATGACGGAAGCAAGGAAGTCGTACTCTTTTCAACTGGTTTTGACGGCGACCCCTTTCCCGGAGATTCCATCAGCATCTTCTACCCCAAAGAAAAAACTTACCAAAATCTCCGTTTAGACCTCGGTTATTTTCAGGGAGGTACCACTGGCGATATCAATGGAGATGGGCTGATTGACATCATCGCATACTCAGGGGGAAGCAAGGCTGTACCCATCCACCCTACCGCATACATCAACCTCGGAAACAGAAAATTCAAATTGAGTAACCAGATTTTCAAGGGATTTACCATCACAAATGATGACAACTACTATACTGTTGAGCTCTTTGACATGAACAATGATGGGCTGCTGGATCTCTTGCTGGGTGGCAGGGAAAAACTCAGGTTGATTATAAACAACGCTGGTACATTCAACAGAGCTGCAGCCATCAATATCCCCATAGAACCCGGCTTGGGCTTGATGGACCTGGCATTTATGGATTTTGATGGAGATGGAAAAACAGACATCCTCGCAATGAACCACAAGGACGTTTATCAGGGGTATGCGCTAAGGCTCTATTTAAGCAGGGGCAAATCTTTCGTGAATGCGACAAAAGATTATTTCAACAACAGTGAAGAAAAAGGATTGAACACCTGGATAAAATGGCTTCGCCTTTTTGACCAGGACAAGGATGGCGACGTTGATATTGTTGCCGACGGGCTTTATGGTGCATTGTTTGACAACAGAAGCAAAATTCACTGGCAGAACAACAGCGGCTATTTTACAATGGTAAAGCAATAACCGGCCCTTTGCTAAACAGGAAACCTTTCTATGGCCAACTTCAGGGCAAAAAACAACACAAAAGCTGACACCATGCTTACCCAACGCATGTGGGCTTTTGCATGTATCCTTGATGATACCCAAACGGTTAATAACACAAGGCAAACCACCAAAATTTGGCCGGCTTCAAGCCCGAGATTGAAACTGAAAAGTCCCCAGATCAGTTGCTGATCGGCAGACAGGATCATGCGGATATAATTGGCATAGCCAAGACCATGTATTAGTCCAAATCCCAGGGCAATGCCATATTGAATGGCATGACTGGCAACCTGTTGCTTTTGAAAGAGCAAATTCATCATTGCAGTGACCAGGATTGTGCAGGGAATCAAAAATTCAACCCAGTCAATATCCAAACTGATGAGTTCAAGAACACTCAAGAATAAGGTGATGGCATGTCCGATGGTAAAAGTTGTAATCAGGATCAGGACCTTCTTCCAGTCTGCAAAACTGTAGATGATGGCCAAAACGGCTATAAAAAAAAGGTGGTCTGTAGCCGACATGCTCATGATGTGAAACCAGCCAATCTTGAAATAAAATATAAAATCCTTCATGTGTTGTATGGACTGAAATTAATCAGACTTTTGTAGTCCATGAAAAGATTGGCCTATTTTTTATTCTTGCTGGCAATCCCATTGTTGATGGGAAGCGCACATCCCTTTTTTGTATCGATCACTGAACTGGAATACAGCAGCAAAACAAAAGAGCTGGGCATTGCCACCAAATTTTTCCCAGATGACCTCGAAGAGGCTTTGAGAAAATTTTCAGGGAAAAAATATGATATAGTTGCCGGAGAGAAAAAATCTACCGGAGATGCCATCAACAGCTATTTCAACAAACATGTGCAGGTGCTCATCAATGGAAAACCAAGACAGATCAGTTT
The DNA here is from genome assembly GCA_947463105.1 of Chitinophagaceae bacterium. Classification (GTDB taxonomy): domain Bacteria; phylum Bacteroidota; class Bacteroidia; order Chitinophagales; family Chitinophagaceae; genus Pollutibacter. The sequence continues at coordinate 6,769 of CANHSD010000062.1, read as the reverse complement.
CTTGGGCTATGAAATTGAGAAAGAAGTGGTCTGGGTGTATTATAATGCCACAAAGATTGCTGGAGTCAAATCCATTGAGGTGATTTCTACCCTGATGTACGACTATAAGGCAGAACAGACCAATATCATCCACATCAAAATGGATGAAAAAAGACAGAGTTTTAAACTCAATGCCCCTGATCAGTCTGCAAAACTCTCAAGATAGGGCTACAACATAGCATTCACCTTCAAATCATCATTTGGCATTGGCTACGGCAATGGCCCTGATGGTTTCAGCAGCAAATGCTGAAAACGCTTCATGGGTTTGGGCATCCCCACCCAACATGGCTGGTGCACCTTTATCGCCACCTTCCCTGATGCTTTGCACCAGTGGAATTTGTCCAAGGAAATTCATGTCCAGTTGATCAGCCAGGTGTTTGCCGCCATCCTTCCCAAAAATATAATACTTGCTGTCCGGCAGTTCTGCTGGAGTAAACCATGCCATGTTTTCCACTAGTCCAATGATGGGAACTTTTGTTTGGGCCTGCGAGAACATGGAGATGGCCTTCTTGGCATCTGAGAGGGCAACTTCCTGCGGCGTGGTTACTACCACTGCCCCTGTAACAGGAATGGTCTGCACCAGTGTCAGGTGAATATCTCCTGTGCCGGGCGGCATGTCGATGACGAGGTAATCCAGTTCTCCCCAATGCACATCAGTAACAAACTGCCGAATTGCGCTGCTGGCCATCGGGCCTCGCCAGACCACTGCACTTTTTTCGTCCACCAGGAGTCCGATGCTGATCAGCTTGATGCCATGTTGCTCGAGCGGAACAATCTTGTCCTTGCCGTCAACATTTTCCATCAAAGGCCTTTGTCCACGCACGCCAAACATGATGGGAACACTTGGCCCATAAATATCTGCATCCATCAGCCCCACCTTGGCACCTTGTTGCGACAAAGCAAGGGCAAGGTTAGCAGCCACTGTAGACTTGCCTACACCGCCTTTCCCACTCACTACAGCGATGATATTCTTTACTCCAGGCAATACAGACGTTAAATCAACCCTGATGGAGCTTGTATTGGCTGTAAAATTAACGATGACCTCAAGGCCTTCGTCTATATGGTTGTGGATGGCCTTTTCACAATCCCGCCTGATCAACTCTTTCATTGGACAGGCTGGTGTTGTCAGCACAACGGTAAACTCAACTGAATTTTCACTGATGATAATGTCTCTTACCATGTTCAGGGTAACCAGGTCCTTTTTCAGATCCGGTTCCTGAACATTACCCAAAGCCTTCAATACCTCTTCTGTGCCCATAAATATAAATTGTTAAAAATAACAGGAACTGCAAAAATAACCAATCATATGCTACTTTGTTTATCGAAAAGATGCACTTAATTTGTGAAAGAATGAATTGGATGAAAAAACTACTCAGGCAATCCCTATTGATCATGGCTTTTTTGCCCTTTGCGGCGAAGGCACAGTTTGAAACTTTTAGGGATTCTGTGGTACAGCTTTATGGCGTGGTGATGACAGCAGACAGCTTACGGGGCCTTCCAGCGGTAAGTATACTGGTAAAAGGGACCGGAAGGGGCACCCTCACCAATGGCCAGGGCGTTTTCTCGATTGTGGTATTGAAGGGTGACGAAATTGAGTTCAGTTGCATTGGTTTCAAAAATAAGATCACAAAGATTCCCACCAATCTGGAGGGCAATCAATTCAGTATCATCCAATTGATGGTCAATGATACCTCATTCCTTCCTGCAGCCATCATCAAGCCCAGGCCCTCAAGAGAGCAGTTTGAAAGGGATTTTGTAAGTACGGACGTACCAGACGACAACATTGAAATTGCCCGAAGGAATACCGACATGGCAACAAGAAGAATGCTCATGCGAACCCTTCCCAATGATGGCAAGGAGTCAGTGAACATGAACCTTGCCAGGAGTGCCCAAAAATACTATTATACAGGCCAGGCACCTCCCATGAACATCTTTAATCCCTTCGCGTGGGGGGAATTTATCCGATCTTGGAAGAGGGGTGATTACAAGAAGAAATAAAACCAATGACCATCCCAATCCGCCAATCGGTCGCTGTCTTCTGTGGCTCCAAGCATGGTTCAAACCCAATGTATGCTTCAGATGCTGCGACATTGGCCAAGGAGTTGGCCCTTGGTGGACTTGATATTGTGTATGGCGGCGCTAAAAAAGGCATCATGGGAGAACTTGCCAATAGTGCACTTGCACATGGTGCCAGCGTCACGGGTGTAATCCCATCCATGTTGCTTGCCTGGGAACATGAGCACGAAAGCCTCACCCAACTGATCATCACCAAAGACATGCATGAAAGAAAAAGAACCATGTATGAAATGGGCATTGCTGGCATTGTTTTACCCGGAGGCTTTGGAACCCTTGATGAAATGTTTGAGATGCTGACCTGGAACCAGCTGAGCATTCATGACAAAAAAATATACATCCTCAACTCTGGAGGTTTTTATGACCACCTGATCAAACACATGGAGTTGCTTGCTGCGAATGGTTTTCTCTATGACCCACTTTGGAAAAGAATCAACACATTCGATTCCCCTTCAGCGCTGGTAGCGGCGCTCTTTGAAGACCTAAGAATCAAAAACCAGTTGTAAAAGTAGGACACATGCTTTGTCTTCCACCGCCGTACATGGTGGAATAGATGCCATCATATTGCATGTACATTTCTGATGCGCCCCTGCTGTTGTTGAAGTATTTCAATGGAGAGTTGGATACATCATAGCTGAACATGAACTTGAAACTTTTCCATTGGTAACCAATCATGGGTATATAAGCGTCTCCTGGGCGAAAAAACAAGGCACCGATGAGCTGCTGATCTCCAGCACCAACAACATTATAATTCATTTGCAGCCCACCAACAAATTCAGCGGCCTTTGCCTGCTGGCTGTAATAAATGCTGGGGGTAAGTATTACCCGGTTGTTCAATTTCACCACTGCATCTGCAAAAAATATGGACCTCGGTGTGATGGTATTGTCATAATTGGGTGTAGAAGCAAAAAAAGTTTCCTGAGGCTTATTCAGATGATGCATGCTAAACCCCGCATGGAGGTATACATGATCACTGGGGAAATAGGCATAGTTCAACCCGGCCTGTAGATCAAAATATCCAATAGAATTGCTCTGTAAAATTTCTCCGCTCGGGGTAGCCCCGTCAAAAAACCTTCCATTCCACTGGTTGTCAAACGTTAACTTGTCTGCACTGATTTGCTTACCCGCATAACCAAGATTGAATCCTGCAGACAACAAACCAGTAGAGCCCAACATCTGGTGATAGGCCACGGATGCATAGGCTTTAGTCGATTTTAAATTCCCTGTTCCTGCTGCATCCTGCAAGATCATTCCCCCAAGCCCCATCCAGCCACTCCTGAACCTGTCCCGCATGAACTGGAAATCACCAAATATGCTGATTGTCTTGTAAGGAACTGGAATGGATGTCCACTGGTCCCTGTAATGCGCCCCCAGGCGATAATCAGCAGCAGGAATGAACCCCGTGTTGGCAGGATTGGTTGATAGTGGCGAATTGAAAAACTGAGAAAAATGAAGATCCTGGGCAAATGTCTGTGCATGCAAAAGCATGACAATTATTGCCAAGACCATCCATTTCAATTTTTTCAATCGCTTATCCATCTTTACAAGTACTTGAATTGTATTTTACTATCTTATTAATGTTATATCACCTTTTTTGTTGACGATGGTCCCATCACCAAACTGCACAATCAGTGTATATGCATAGGCATCCATGGGTTGCAGTGCCCCTTTGAATTTTCCATCCCACCCATAGGATGGAGAAGCTGATTCAAAGACCACCTGCCCCAACCTGTTGTAAATCCTGAAGTTCATCTGCGCAATCCCAAATCCGCGCACAAATACCTTGTCGTTCTTTCCATCACCATTGGGTGTAAATGCTGAAGGGACATCCACCGCGGGTTTGATGAGCGTAACCACCTTGGCGCATACGGTATCGGTACAGCCAAATTCATTGTATGCAAACAGGCACGCACTAAATGTATCGCTTCTTTCATAAAGATGAAGCGGATTGGTAAGACGGGAAGTATCTCCATCACCAAATTCCCAATAATATGATTTTGCTCCGAAAGAAAGATTGGTGAATTGGGTTGGCACATTTTCTTTTGGAGGATTGGGTGCAAAGCTGAATGAAGCAACTGGCTTGGGTTTTACTGAAATAACGAAACGGGTTGTATCGCTAAGGTTGCAGGTAGCAGGATCGGTTACAATCAACGTTACTGTGTAATCACCAAGTCTGTTGTAGAGGCGAACAGGAGGATTGGGGCCTGTGAAGGAAGAACCATCCCCAAAGTCCCATCGGAAGGTTTGCCCTGCCAGGCTGGTATTCTTGAATGTTGCCCGATGGGGTAAACAACCCAATGATGGGGTGGTAAAGCCTGCCTTGACCAAAGGGGAAATAGAAATGGTAAATTCCTGTACATCGTTTGCATTGCAATAGGCTGTATCATTCAGGTATAGCCTCACCTTGTAAGTGCCTACAGCCGGAAAAGTATGGTCAACATTGACTTTACCAGTTTTTACTTTTGGTGAGTTGTCACCAAAATCCCAAATGAATGAGGTATCGGTGAATGGCCTGGAAGCCGGAGCAATTGAGGTATTGGTAAAACGATACGCCAGGCTTTGGCAAGGCGGCAGTTTTCCTCCAACAGCACTCAGTAAAGCTTTGTCCGTTCTTACCCGGATGGTGATATAGGAAGTATCCCTTGGGATGCATCTATCATTGTCTGTGGAAACCAATCTCACCCTATAATTACCAGCAACTGTATAGGTATGGCTTCGCTCAGGATCAGTGCCTGATACCACCGGGGATCCATCTCCAAAACTCCACTCATAGCTTTTACCAACGGCAATGCTGTCGGTGAAATCGACTGTCAATGGTAGGCAGCCAGCTGTATCGTTGGGAACTCCCTCAATAATAGAAAGGGCTCCGGCCTTTACGCCATCAAATTCAAAATTGATCTTGAAAGCAGCCAGGTTGCATTCGCCTGCACCACCGGAACCCAGGGCGCCATTGGTGGGCGCTACAACGCCAGGAGTAACGATCATTGGACGCCTGATGGGATCACGCGCACAAATATTGGTGCCGCCACAATTGGCACAAACTGCCTGGTAAATAGCTCCTTTGTTATCGAATCTTGCTGTGCCGCCATCCACATGATCACCTTCTCCACCTTGTTGTCCAAAAAATGAACCATATAATTGTTTGGTGGCATCTTTTTCCAAAACAAAGAAATAAAAATCCTTGTTGTCTGTATAGCTCTGAATGGGGTTCCCGGCCAATGGCATGCCGCCTGTACCAATGGTACGCGTATCAAATGCTCCAGTGTAACAAAGGTTGAGTTTACCGCCCCACCCTGAAACATAGACATTTTCACATCGGTCAACCAGAAATGCCACAGGTGAAATATTGGGCACAATGGCTGCGGTACCATATACAGTAGAGTATACATATCCTGTAAGGTCGGGCATCAACTTTGAAATGAACTGCCTGGCGCCGGGATTGCTGTATGCGGCATTGCGCACAGGCCAACTGCCCAACGAGATTCCCATGACATAGGGAAACCCTTTCTGGTCAAACTGAATTCCATACACAATATCGGTTGCATCAGTGCCAAGAAAACTGCATATTCCCCTTGCACCGGCATTGCTGAAAACGGTCACAAAACCATCTACACCACCCTGCAATGAGGGGCCAATTGTACCTGTTTTAATTCCAGGCAGGTTGGTACTTTTTGTTGCACCGGCCACGTATATGGAATTATTCAAGGGACTGAGGGCCAGCACAAATGCTGCATCATCATCACTTCCACCAAGATAAGTACTGAAAAAAATCGTCGAAAGGTCTGGACTGAATTTCATCAATACGCCATCCTGGCCACCGCCGAATGTGGCTTGGCTGGCATTTCTCGTTGGAAAATCATTGGAGGACGTGCTGGATGCCACATATACATTGTTCGACTTGTCCAGGATTACTTCGCTCCTTGCATTGTCTCCGTAATTGTACAAAAGCGATTTGGGACCTGGGCTGATGGCGGCATCCATGTTGGCTCCATCAAGGCCATTACCCCCGATCAATACACTACCCAATAAAATGGTACCATCTGAGGATAGCTTGGTTACAAAAATATCAGTGCCACCCAAAGGGCCCACCTTGTTGTTATTTCTTGTTGGAAAATTGGACGAGGTGGTTCTTCCAAGAATTACAGGATTCCCTTGTGGATCAACGAAAATACTGTGCGGAAACTCATCCCCACTTCCACCCAAAAAAGTAGAAAAAACCCTTGTTCGTCCATCCGGGCTAAAACGGGTAATGCCTATATCTACACCACTGATGTTACCCTGGCCCGTTCCACCGCCAAAACCAGTTTGAAAGGCTCCTGTAGACAGGGGATATCCTGCGCCAAAAACAATACCTCCGGCATACAGGCTTCCATCAGGCCCCGGTGCTGCAGTAAACCCCCAGTTACTGCTTCTGCTTCCAGTATAGGTAGAAAAAACAAGTACTGGGTCAATGGTTAGGGCCGCGCTTTTGTCATATTCCTTGACTGAAAAGCTGACTTGGTTTCCCTTCAGTGTATACGTACAGGCAACTTCTTTTTTTTGTCCTCCGATAATTTGATATGCATAAGGTGGAAGTTCCTTTGATTCCCCCACAGAAGTGGAAACAACAAGCTGTCCGTTTTTTATGCTGAGCTTGTCAACCCCATCATAGGTCATG
>CANHSD010000061.1 GCA_947463105.1 Chitinophagaceae bacterium | reverse complement strand
GGATCTGTGGAGGCGGGAAAAGGGCCACCATGTTGCATGGCATAACAAACCTCTACACCAGTAGGAACTCCATTCATGATGATCCTGCCACATTTTTCAGCCACCAGATCAATTATTTCCGTGTTGGCCAATGCCTCGTTTTCTGTTGCCATGATGGTAGAGGTAAGCTGTCCATCCATTGCGGCTGCAACAGCCTTCATTTCTTCGGCCCTGTTGCAAACCACTAGCAAAGAAAAGGGTCCAAATACTTCTTCCTTCAGAGAAGGATGCTCCAAAAATGCTGCAGCTGATACGGATGCGATGATGGGCCTAGGAGAAGACAAACTTGTAGCATCAACAGATGAAGAAACAATGGAAACAGCAGAATGCTGGAGTACTGTTGCCGCTTTTTGGACATAGGCATCAGCAATGCCCTGATGCAGCATTTTGCCTACGGTGATGGCATCCATTTTTTCTCTCAAACAGGATATGAACGCCTGCAGTGCTGGGGAGTCAATGCCGATGATGATGCCGGGGTTGGTACAGAACTGACCCACGCCCAAGCTGATGGAATCTGCAAACATCTTGGCGATGCCTGCTGGATCTGAAGACAGTTTTTCTTCAAATAAAAATACTGGATTGACACTGCCCATTTCTGCAAAAACGGGGATCGGTTCTTTTCTTTGGTTAGCCCATTTGAACAGCGCCATTCCCCCGGTGAAAGAACCAGTGAACCCAACAGCTTTTGCCTGTTCATGTTTTACGAGTGCTTCTCCCACTGCATGGGAGGCCCCGTTGAGATGAATAAAAATATCTTGTGGCATCTCCATTTTGGTGAGGGCCTTGCTGATGGCACCTGCAACCATGGCAGATGTTTCCGGATGAGCAGGATGCGCCTTTACCACAACTGTACACCCAGCAGCAAGGGCAGATGCAGTGTCTCCACCTGCGGTGGAGTAAGCGTAAGGGAAATTACTTGAGCCAAAGACCACTACGGGGCCCAATGGAACCAACATTTTCCTGATATCAGGTCTTGCAGGTACTTTGTCTGGAAGGGCCGTGCAGATCCTTGCTTCAAGCCAATCGCCTTTTTCGCAGGCATCAGCATAACTGGTCAACTGGTACATGGTTCTACCCCGCTCTCCCTTGAGTCTTGCCTCGGGAAGATTGGTTTCTCTCATGGTAACCTCGATGAGTGCATCACCCAATGCCTCAATCTCTTTTGCAATGGCGCGCAAGAGACTGGCACGCTGTTCCAGTGATGATTTGGAGTATGACTTGAAAGCGATACCAGATCTAATCATGGCATCATTCACCTGTTCTATGGTTGCATCTGAAAACATAGTATACTTAATTTTGATGGGCATTGCCATGGAAGGCAATCCCTTGATTTATTGTTAGAGTACTGGTCTGGTCGCAATCCCATCAGCGATGACCTTAAGGACTCTTTCCCTTTCCTCACCAACCAAAGGTAGGCGCGGTGAACGCACATGCTCAGAACCAATACCAGTTTGCGCAGCAGCCAATTTGATGTATTGCACCAATTTGGGATGAATATCCAGTTCAAGCAAGGGCATGAACCACCGGTAGATCTTGATGGCCTCTTCCATTTTTCCTGCTTTGACAAGATTGTACATGACAACGGTTTCCTTTGGAAAGGCATCCACCAAACCTGCCACCAGACCATCAGCGCCCAGGGCCAGTTCCTCCACTGTCAATGGATCCACGCCACAGAGTACAGCAAAACGATCTCCAAACTTGTTTTTTAACCGCGTAATGTTGGTAACATCACGGGTGGATTCTTTGATGGCATTGATATGGGGAACAGATGACAATTCTTCAAACATATCAAGGGTAACATCAATCTTGTAATCCACCGGATTGTTGTAAATCATGATGGGCAGATCAGTATTGGCGGCTACAGCCTTAAAAAATTCCACCACCTCTCTATCGTCTGCCTTGTAGCGCATGGGTGGCAGTAGCATGATACCATCAGCACCCCATTCTTTGGCAAAAACTGCCTGTTGAATGGCTTCTTTGGTAGAGCCTTCCGCAATATTCATGATCACAGGCAGTTTGCCCGCCAGTTTTTTGACAGAAAACCTTACCAACAACTCTTTTTCTTCCAGGCTGAGTGTACTGGCCTCTCCAAGTGACCCACCTATGATGATACCATGAATTCCTGCATCCACTTGGGCATCAAGATTTTTATCATACATAGCAAGGTCTACCTGATCATTGGCATCAAAAGGAGTAAGCAGGGCGGGGAAAACACCTTTCCATTGAAATGAAGCCATATTGTTTAGTTTTTTTCAAACTTAAACAAAAATTTGGAGTTAGGAAATGGAACCAGAGAATAAGCGTTTTGCCGATCATGGAATTATTGGATTAAAGGCGACAAACAGCATCAATTCTGATTACCTTTAGACCGGCACAAAAAAATAATCTTTTTGGTTGAGCAGGAACTGATATTGCGGTTAAAAGCGGGCGATGGCCTTGCCTTCAAGGATTTGGTGGAAACCAGGCAATCACTTGTTTTCAATACCGTATTGGGTTTTCTGCAAAACCATGAAGACACCGAAGATGTGACGCAGGATGTTTTCATCAAGGTTTTTGAGTCAATCCACCAATTCAAGGGTGAATCTGCCCTTTCCACCTGGGTATACCGGGTGGCTGTGACTACTGCCCTGGAGTTTATCCGGAGGAAAAAAAGGAAAAAAAGATTTGGCTTTTTAAGCCCTATTTTAGGTGAAAACAATGAACCGATCATCGAACTTGCTGATTTTCATCACCCCGGAGTGACCCTGGACAACAGGGAGAAATCCGCCATTCTTTTCAAAGCGATCAAGGAATTGCCTGAAAATCAACAGATTGCATTTGTGCTCAACAAAGTGGAAGGATTAAGCTATCAAGAGGTTGCCGAAATCATGAATACCAGTCTTTCCGCTGTTGAATCATTGTTGCACAGGGCAAAGACAAACCTAAAGGAAATATTAAAAAACTTTTATAACTTGGACTAATACCGCAATGTCCTGGTGAAAAAGGCATCTACTATAAAGAAGGAACACATGAAAAAGAAATTTACATCAGAAGAGGTCATCAACAGCCTGGAGGGGATCCAAAGGGCAGAGGGCTCTCCTTTTCTTTTCACCAGGATACAGGCCAGGATGAAAAAAGAAGAAAATAGGCCGGAGATGGTATTTTTCCGGTTCATCACCCGCCCAGCCTTCGCATTGGCCATCGCCTTGTTTTTCATCGCCATCAATGGTTACTTGGTAACGAGCGTCAACAAGAAGAATGCAATGGATGATTTGGGACAGCCGCTTGCAGCTGAATATGTGCAGCATGACCTTAATCCTTACGAAACAAACGAACTACCATAATGAGCCAAACAAGATACAAGTGGATGCTTTTCCTGGTGGTCATTTTGGTTGCCTCCAACATTGTGCTAGGGTATTTACTCATGCAGACCGGCAATCATTCATCCCAAAAGAAAAGAAAAGGCAATGATGTTTCTGCCTGGTATGCCGAAGTGGGCCTAGAACAGGACCAAATTGATACATTCAAGGTTCTCAAGGAAGAGTACTTCAAGGACATGAAACCATTGTGGGGTGATCTCCGTCAACTCAAAGACAGCCTTTACCAACAGTTGGACAAAGGTGTTGAGGACAGCGCTGCCCAACATATCCTTTTGATGATCAGCCAAAAAAATCTTGAAGCAGATTCAAGGACTTACCTGCATTTTACAAAACTGCGCAAATACTGTACACCAACGCAGCAAGCAAGGTTTGATACCATCATCCCGAAGCTTATCAACAGAACCGGAAGAAGGCGTTGATTATTTTCTCACTTTTCTGATGGCCTCTTCAAGCAAGGGCTCCATCACTTTGTACCCTTCAACCGTAGGATGAACACCATCACTGGCATACTCTTTTCGCATTCCTTTGTTGTCATCCACAACCGTGCTGTATAAGTCCAGATAATAAAACTTGTTTTCGGTGGCAAACTTTTTGATGGCCTCATTGAGTGCAATCACCTTATCACCGGGCTGAAGCCCTGGGCGCCACCTGAAGTCAGATGCCGGCAATACGGAACAAAGAATTACCTTGATTTTGTTAAACCTTGCCAATTGTGCCATGGCCTTGATGTTGTCCAGTGTATGGTCAGGATTATAGGGGGCATTGTTTTCTGCAATATCATTGATTCCGGCCTTGAGCACCATGATGTCTGGCTGCAATGCGATTACATCATCATACATTCTCAACAGCATTTGCGGAGTTGTTTGCCCGCTGATACCTCGGTCAAAATAAGGTTTGCCAGAAAAAAACTCAGGGCGAAGCCTGATCCAGCCCTCAAAAATGGAATTACCCATAAATACAACACGTTTTTCTTGCTTCAATGCTGGCTCTACCTTTTTGTTTTCGGCCTCATACCTTTTGAAATTGGCCCAATCTATCCAGCTGTCGTTGATTTTTTTTTGTGCCATGATTGAATTTGAAATGAACAACAATGCGAAGGCTATCAATGATTTTTTTACTACTTGTAACATCTTTTGATTTTTATTGATTGAAATATATTAACCGTACAATTCGAAATGGATTGATTTTTTATCGACACCCAGGTCTTGAATGCGTTGCCTGGCTTCTGTTATCATGTCTTTCCAGCCGCAGAGATAAAAATGGGGCATTTCTGTTTTGCCTTTCATGAGCTGTTCATAGACCCCATGCACATATCCAATAAAAAGCCCCTCCGCAACCGTCTCTTCCCTTGAGAAAGTCGGGAAGTAGTGGAAATTTTGCATTTTTTGCTTAAGGCCAAGGAGCTCATCGAGATACAAAGCATCCTGGCATTTTCGGGTGCCATAAACTAGGTAAAAATTCTTGTGGGGAATATTGTTGCGGTGGATGTGCTGGATCATGGAACGAAATGGTGCGATGCCTGTTCCAGTGCATACCATAAAAATGTCTGTGGTAATTGGGTCGGTCAAGACAAAATGACCCTGTGGGCCACGCACTGGAAAACTGGTACCCACGATTGCTTCATTGAAAAGATAGGTTGTTCCCAGACCTCCTTCCATGAGAACAATGATCAATTCAAAAACATTGGTTCCATCGGGAGCCGATGCGATGGAATAGCTTCTCCAGCGCTTATTGGGCTGTTCGTGTATGGGAAGATCCAATGTTACAAACTGGCCAGGAATAAAATCAAACCTTTCGAGCTCAGGAATTTGTATCCAGAACTTTTTAGTGGATGCCGTTTCATTTTCAATGCGGATGATCTTACCTGTTTGCCATGGTTGAGCTGCCATAAGCTAAATTATTAATTTGAATGAATGGTGGGGTGACTGTGCATTGCTCAGGCTTTGAGTTTAATCATCACCAGTCCAAAAACCATCATGGCCGTTCCGGTGTAAAGATTGATGGCGTGTTTGAGTGAACTGGATGTTCCATAACCAATCAACAAAACAAGGGCAACCAAAATGAAAAAAACGCCAATGATAAAACTCAGTTGATTTAATTTTTCAGACATGTTGCTTTTTTTAGAAGAAAAGAATGTTCAACAAAATAGTGATGACCAGCAAGATGATACCCAATGGCGCCGGCTTCAGGTACCACCGTTTTTCGGTGCCATATACTTTTTCTGTCAGCGAATAAACCAATCCTCTTAACTCCTCATCAGGCTTGGGTTTGGTAACAAGGCTGACGGCGATTGTTGTAAAGAAATTGGCAATCCAGGAAAATGAAGCGACAATAAATGCCTGCCCCATCCCACTGCTGATGGGATACATCGGAGATATCCAGCCGCCCTTCCCCTCAGCAATGGTAAGGCCATGGGTGATGGCTGCGGCAAGTGTACCGGCAACCAATCCCCAGAATGCGCCATGCCCGGTTGTCCTTTTCCAGAACATCCCCAACAGGAAGGTGGCAAAAAGCGGACCATTAACAAAACTGAACACGAGTTGAAGGAAGTCATTGATGTTGTTGAAACTGGCAGCGATATAGGCCGTGCCAATGGAAAATAAAATACCGAAAAGGGTTACAAGCTTACCCACATTCAGGTAATGCTTGTCAGACTTGTTTTTAAAGAAATAGGCCTGGTAAATATCATAGGTAAACACTGCATTGAATGCTGTTACATTGCCCGCCATCCCGCTCATGAACGATGCAATCAATGCTGTTATGCCTACGCCCAACAAACCGCTGGGATAATAATGCGCAATCAATGAAGGCAGGGTCATGGTATAATCGTATCCCCCAGTGGCATCGGTTGGAATCCTGTAATCACCGGAATCCAAAGCTGACTTGGTCAGGGCAATGGCAATGACACCAGGAAGAACAACGATCAGCGGCATGAACATTTTAGGAATGGCGGCAATGATGGGTGTGCGTTGGGCGGCACTCATGTTTTTGGCAATCATGGCGCGTTGGACAACAAGGAAATCTGTACACCAGTATCCAAAGGACATGACAAAGCCCAATCCAAAAATCAATGACATAAAATGGATACCCATCGGGTTGGCATCCGCATCACCCATGTACCTCCAAGCATGCGTCAATTGCGGTTCAAGGTTTGTTCTGATGGTATCCCATCCACCAGCATCTTGCAAGGCAACAATCACCAGTGGCGATAGTCCCAATACGATAAGAAAAAACTGCAGCACTTCATTGTATACTGCGCTGGTCAGTCCGCCAAGCAAGGTATAGGCCATGACAATCCCAGCAGCAATCCAAATACAGAGGTCAAAATTCCAATGAAGGATAACCTCCAATAGTTTAGCCAACGCATAGAGTGAAATGCCGGAAGAGAAAATCGTCATGGCTGCAAAGGTGAGTGCATTCAGTGCCCTCGTCTTTTCATCAAACCGCAAAAAAAGATATTCCGGTACACTTCTGGCTTTGCTGCCATAGTAGAAAGGCATCATGAATACACCGAGGAATACCATGGCAAAAATGGCGCCCACCCAATAAAAATGGACGGTCATGATGCCGTACTTTGCTCCGGAAGCCACCATCCCGAGTACCTCTTGTGCACCAAGATTAGCAGAAATAAATGCAAGAGACGTAATCCAGAGGGGGATGCTTTTGTTGCTGTTCAGAAAATCATTGCTTGAGGTGATCTTTTTCTTGATGATAACTCCGACGGCAACTACAAAAACGAAATAGATAAAAATAACGAGATAATCGGCGAAATGAAGATTCATGGCAATCGTTGGCTTGGGTTAATTGACTTTAAAATACGCAAAAAATCCTTAAAAATGAATGATTGGGTAGAAATTAAGTGCTTCCTTTGAATAATTCTTCGAGATAATTTTTAACTTTATTACAATCAAAAAAATAAATGGCCATGCAGCATAATCAGCTCTCCACAAAAGAAATCAATCCATTGGGAAGCCTGGATGAATGGGAAGACGACTTGCTGGAAAGGTACCCTGATCCTGAAAAAATTGCAACAGCAAAAGCAACGGAATCATACAGAAACTACGAAGAGCCTGCACGCGATACCGTTCGTGAATTTTACAGGTTGAACCATACCTACCAGACCCATGATTTTGTCATGGAAAAAAGAAGGCAATACCTTTCATTTGACAAAAAGGAAATGCCGATCTGGGATGCATTTGATTTCTTGAATGAACTGGTGGACGATTCAGATCCTGATACTGACCTTGACCAGTTCCAGCATTTGCTTCAAACCTCTGAAGCGATCAGAAGAGATGGTCATCCTGATTGGATGGTATTGGTGGGCCTGATGCATGATATGGGGAAAGTACTCTGCCTCTTTGGTGAACCGCAGTGGGCAGTCGTAGGTGATACCTTCCCTGTTGGATGTGCCTATTCTGACAAGATCATCTACCCAGAATTCTTCAAAGAAAATCCTGACTACAATAACCCTCTCTACAATACGAAATATGGTATTTATGAACCCAATTGCGGTTTGCGCAATGTACACATGAGCTGGGGACATGATGAATACATTTATCAGATGATGAAGGATCATCTTCCTGAATCAGCCCTGTACATGCTCCGTTACCATTCTTTCTATGCCTGGCACCGTGAAGGGGCTTACGAGCATTTGCTGGATGACCACGACAGGGAGATGTTAAAATGGGTTCAACTCTTCAACCCTTACGACCTTTATTCCAAATGTCCAGAACCTCCGGATTGGAAAGTATTGAAGCCATATTATACAGCACTCATTGAGAAATACCTGCCCAGAACACTGAAGTTCTGATCGACTCAATTTATTGCTTGATGAACTTGCGCAGTTTGGGAACGTCCAACTGTAAAAGATTTTCCATGACAATGGATGCATTAAGTTTTGCACCATCCGATTTTTGAAGATGTACCCAAAGGAGTGGAATCTGCACACAATGCTGGCATGAAAGCCATGGTACTGACAACCATGCATGGACAGCATGAGTTCGGGCAATTTGACAATGTATTGGGATTTCATGATGACTACACAGAAATGGCCTTGAAACAATAGCCTTTACCCAGCAACAAGTTGCTTTCTATAGAATACCTCGGAATTTAAACCCAGGAGAGATCTTTAAATGCTTTGATCATGAACAAGGCTGTCTCCGCAAAAGATTTCCCCTTGTTCATCTTGTCTGGAGCGGCCCTTTCGTAGGCCAACAATTCAGTTTGGGTGGTCAGTATGCCGAAGATGATGGGTGTGATGCTTGTTACTTGCGTTGCAGACAGATGACTGATTCCATTGGTCACATACTGGCATACATACTCGTAGTGGTCTGTATCCCCTTTGATGATGGCCCCAATCACAATGATGGCTTTATACTTGTACGTAGCCAATAGCCTGGCTGTGTAGACAACTGTTTCAACAGCGCCAGGACATTCAAAAACTTTAAATGGAACATTTTGTTCCTTGAGGTAATCCGTGCAACCTGCCTCGAGCAGGTCGGTGATTTCACTGTTGAACTGGGCTTTTACAATGGCTATCATCTATAAAAATTTTAATCGATGGTTTCCTAAGTTGATTTTATCATCCAGGTATTGCTGGTTGTAAGGGTTGGCTTCAACGGGCAATTGTTTGACAACAAACTGGAATCCAGCTGCTTGCAAAGCGTTTATTTTCAATGGATTATTGCTGATCAATTCAAAATCTCCAATCCCCAGATGCTGTAGCATCCAAATCGCATCTGTAAAATTCCTGTTGTCTTTGGAGAAGCCCAGTATTTCATTGGCTTCATAGGTATTGTGTCCTTTTTCTTGCAAGGCATACGCAGCCACTTTGTTGCCAATGCCAATGCCCCGCCCTTCATGCCCTCTCAAATAAATGAGATATCCATGACCTTGTTCAGCTATTGATGCAAGGGATGAAAGCAGTTGCTGCTGACAATCACAGCGCAAACTGCCAAAGACATCCCCAGTAAGGCATTCGCTGTGGATCCTTACAATTGGAGTTTCCTGATTGTTTTTCAAAGAAATCAACAAATGTTCTTTACCTGTCAATACATTCTTGAAGACCTCCATCTCAAAATTGGCATAGTTTGTTGGTAAGCCTGATTTTGATACGGAGACGAGATGGTTTTCCGTTTGAATCCTGTAATCGATGATTTGCTGGATACTGATAATCTTCAACTGCTTCTCCCTTGCCATCCCAAAAAGCTCATTCCTGCGCATCATGTCTCCCGCTGCATCCATCACCTCACAAATGATGGCAGCAGGTTCATGACCAGTCAGCCTGCATAGATCAACTGCGGCTTCCGTATGACCACTTCTCACCAGAACGCCACCCTCTTTGGCCACCACAGGAAACAAATGTCCTGGCTTGATAAATTCTTCTGGTTTGCTTTGGGGATTGGCAATGTGAACTGCAGTAATGGCACGTTCTCTGGCCGAGATGCCCGTTGAGATGCCAAAATCAGCATTGGCATCGATGGAGTCATAAAATGCCGTATGAAAAACATCTTTCTGATTCGATCTGACGGGAGATAAATCCAATCGCATGGCTGTTTGAAGATCGATGGCAATACAAACCAGCCCCTTTCCCTCAGCCGCACAAAAATTCAATTTTGATTGTGTTGCAGCGCCTGCAGGAAAAATAATATCCGCCTCATTTTCTCTTGATTCATCATCCACCACCAGGATGGGATTCCCATTCCTGAATTCAAACAAGGCTTCTTCAATCGCGTCAAACATATCAAATATCCCTTTTAAGTAACAGTTGCTCAGTATATTTTGCCAGGATGTCAAACTCAACATTCACTTTATCATTCTCTTTCAAAAGAGACATGTTGGTTTTTTCAATGGTGATAGGGATGATGCACAATTCAATGTCTTGATCAACAACTTGATTGATGGTCAGGCTCACACCATTGATGGCTATCGACCCTTTGTAAACAACGTATTTGACAAATGGTTCGGGGATGCTGATGGTATAAAACCATGCCTGATCTCCTGGTATGATTTTTTTTACTGTGGCATTGGCATCAACATGGCCGAGGACATAATGTCCGCCCAAATAACCTGTTGGTTGCATGGGCAACTCAATATTCACTTTTGTACCTGGTGTATAGTTTCGAATGATTGTTTTGTCGATGCTCTCCGGAGAAACATAAAACCACAAAACAGCACCTTCCACTTTAAAAACAGACAAACAAGCCCCGTCTATAGCAACACTGTCGCCCAATTGTACCTTGGGCGAAATCAAGGGTGCTGCGACCTGCAAAATCCATCCATTCTCTTCCTTTTTGATTGCCTCGATAAAAGCTCCAGCCACGATTCCGGTAAACATATGGTCTTTTGTAGGTAAATTTGAAGGGCAAAGATAATCCTAAATGACAGCAGAACAGTATTTGCAGAGGGCATTTTTATTGGCCAAACAGGCAAACCCCAAAGCCATCAGGCCCAATCCGTTTGTGGGCGCCATTGTTGTTTCGGAAAATGGTGAAATTGTAGGAGAAGGTTTTCACCAACAAGCAGGGGAAGCACATGCGGAGGTTATCGCCATTCATCAGGCGATTGGCCATGGGGCAAAGCTGGATACCTGCACCTTGTATGTTACGCTTGAACCCTGTTCCCATACCGGCAAGACACCTCCTTGCACTGATCTGATCATCCAGCACAGGATTCCAAGGGTTTTCATAGGCTCGATGGACCCCAACCCTCTTGTCTCTGGGGCACGGATTTTACAAGAAAACGGCGTTATTGTAGAGATACTGGTGACGCCTGCCGTGGTAGCCCTGAACGACACATTCAACATCAACCAAATCCTGAAAAGACCCAAGTATGTGCTCAAATCAGCCATTACCTTGAATGGAAAGATAGCCGATCGCTCAGGCAAAAGCCAATGGATCTCTAATGAAAAAAGCCGTGAGCACGCACATCAATACCTCAGAACTGCAGCAGATGCAATCTTGACAACGGCAAAAACTGTCCTGCTAGACAATCCAACAATGAACATACGGATCAAGGATCAACCGGAAGATGAATTGAACCTGATTGTTTTTGACAGGAACCTTGCGTTACTGAAAAAAGAAAACCATCACCTTTCAGTCTTTTATACAAGAAATCAATCCAAGATTTACCTGGTCACAGACAAGACCGGAATAACAACGGAACTGCCCCATGTTGAAATGATCACTATCCCTATGCAACATGGATTGTTTGACCTTGAAATGCTTCACAAGGAATTGTTGAAAAGAAATATTTGCCAGGTATTGATTGAAGCTGGAGGTTCAATGAATGCTGCCATGATGCAAGCAAAAGCGGTGGATGAAATCTATACATTTGTTTGTCCGCGCATACTCATGGACAATGCTGCCCTCAATCAATTTAACAGCAGCCAAATCCAATCAATGGATGATGCCATTAGGCTTGAGTTACTGGAATCCATGACCATTGGAGAAGACATCTTTTTAAGGCACAAGGTCATTCACTAAATCTTCATTATAAAATACGCCCCTGTTTTTCTGTTGCCTGAGTGCATCTTGAATAAGCAAAATTCCAACATCAAGCAATGCGCCAGATGCGAAGTGGAAAGGATTGAATGCAACAGCTACTGCATTTGATTTGATGGTTTGAAGTGAAAACAATGCTTGTTTTAACCCTTTTGCATTTTTGATGATTCCTGCATGTTCACTCAACAGTTCTTGAATTTTACTCCGATCGATATCAAAGCATTCTATGTTGAAGGTTACAGGAACTGCTGGCCGGTAATCAGAAAGAACCAAGAGCTTTTCTGTTGCAAATTTTGCAAAAGCAATGGCTTCAAGCAAGGAATTTGAAGCAAGTCTATTGGCCCCATGCAGTCCCGTTGAGGCAACTTCTCCTATCGCATACAACCCTGGAACAATTGTTTCACCAAAGGCATCTACCTTGATACCGCCACAAGAATAATGCTGTATAGGAACCACCGGAATCATTTCCGTTGTGATATCGATATTGAGCAAGGCTTTGCACTGGTCTTTGATGGCCGGAAAATGATGATCTATAACTGCTGGTGAAAGATGGGTGGCATCCAAGAATACAAATGCATTTCCATGTTTGCGCATCTCAGCAAGGATGGCCCTTGAAACGATATCCCTTGGTGCAAGATCCAACCTTTCGTCATACTGATGCATGAACGCATCACCTTGTTGATTACGCAATACTGCACCAGCACCCCGGAGGGCTTCAGATACAAGGAAAGAATTATTTCCTTCATGAAACAATCCTGTTGGATGAAACTGAATATAGGAAAGGTTTTCAATGGTTGCCCCCAATTTTTCTGCGATGAATATACCATCGCAGGTGGCAACATGTTGATTGGTTGTTTTGCTGTACAACATCCCTGTACCGCCAGTTGCCAATACCAGTTTTGAAGTGGTTATTTCGTAAAAAAACTTTCTTGACTCATCAAATAAATGCAGATGAAACTGACCATTGATATCCTTGATCACATCGACCAATAAAGTATTGGCAAGGACTTTGGCTTTTGCTGAATCAG
>CANHSD010000060.1 GCA_947463105.1 Chitinophagaceae bacterium | reverse complement strand
GAAACCAAAGGCGTCATATTGGTTCCATCGCTGGTATTGGATATTGGCAATATTATTCAAATCAACCCATAATGCCCATTTTTTATTCAACTTATAATCCACACCCAGATTTATATCTGCCGCATCCTTTAGCCTTTTGGTGAGCGGAGTCCGGTACAGCGCCCCTCGCCAGAGGTCTGCATTGACCCTGGTAGTCAATCCCTTTAAAGGCTTCCAAAGGAACCCAAATTTTAACTCCAATGGAAGGAGTCCATAAGGTTCTATATGGGACAACTGTGCACCAAAAGCGTATACTTTTATTGTGGAACGGAATTCCATTTCCGGAGTGAAGGTATAGTTGACCTCACCACCAAGTTGAACCGCTGTCAATTGCTTTTCATTCCAAACTTGCATTTCCTTTCCTGACTCTGGACCATTGACAAACAGCGGCAGGTCATTGAAAACCGTATATCCTCCAATGAATTTGAGCTGCAGGCCTTTTGCATTCAACCATTCGACGCCAGCATAATAATCGGTCTGTTGAAATATAGTGAGCGAATCGGGGGCAACAAGAAAAGGATTGACTGCATACAACTTGTGCAAAGAGTTGATATCTAATTTGTTTAGAGCACCTATCACTAGTTTTACTCCTGTTTCTCCCATGAGATAATCTATCTGCAAATTGGGTACAAACTTGATTTTATTTGATTTCAATACAGGAATAATGGATCCGTTGAGATTAAAAGATGAAGGACTATATTCAAAAGACAATGGAACTTGAACCAAGGCAGCTGATAGGTTTGATTGTGATCCATTCTTGAGGCTGGCCAATTGAGCATCGATGGCAATACCTGCGTTCAATTTTTCATTGATTTTGTAAGAAATTGGAAAGGCCAATTTGAATGCAAACTCCGATTGTGCTCTGCTGGCAGTCAGAAAATCTGCCCTGAATTCGGGCATCAAAGTCATGGAACCATTTTCGCCTGAAAGGTGGTCGTATTTTGCACCGAGGTGAAAATTATTGAAATTTTGACGAAGATCTGCTGCAGAGAAACTGGGGTAAATATTTCGGTCGAAGCCATATAAACGATACCCCTGCCGGTCAAACCCTGCATAAACACGTGCAACCCTGTTTTCTGCAATGGTATTTTTATAGCCCAGATTCAAGGAAGAGTGTGCATATTGTTGGTCTTCCAATTTTCCTATAGAAGAAATATGGTCTGCGTTGGCGGTGAATTGTTCCTTTGCCTTACTGCTGGTAAAGCCCAGGGAGGCAAAGGGTGTGGAGAGGTTTCCAAACCCGAGTTTTGCGAAAACAGTTTCATTGTCTTGCTGCTCTTCGTTGCCATGAAATGATAGTGGCTTGATGACAAAAGAACTCATGGGGGTGGTGAACTGAATCGGAAGTGTTGGGTAGGTTAACTTATAGGCGGTGGTGTCTTTGGGAGGGGCTTCTGCCTGAAATTCCAACTTGCCCGTTTTTACGATACTGGGCTTGAAGCTGGACGTAATGCTGATTTCTTCTTTTTTGCTGCGCTTGTCTTGCGCAGCAACATTCCCACCGCCAATAATGAGCAAAAAGCAGAGAACAGGCAGAAAGACCTGAAACAATTTATTTGATCTCATATTATTTTTTTAGACCTGTTTTTTCAGCAAGTTCTACTGCCTTCAATTTCTCTGAAGCTTCCAGTTTCAGTTCGGCAATGGAACAGTTTTCTACTACACTTTTCAATGTGGCTTTGGCATTGAAAAAATCTTTTTGCTCCAAGAAAATATCGCCAAGCAAGATATAAGACCGGGTAATCCAAAGCTCATAAGATCCGGAGTTTTCGATGGATGCAAGGGCAGCTTTTTCTGCAGCATCCCAATTGCCCAACTTAAATGCATTGATGGCCAGTTGATATCTTGCTTCAGCAGCCAAAGAGGATTGGCTGTTGACCACCACCTTGTTGAAAGCAGCAGTTGAAAGATCAAACTTTTTTTCAACTTGTGCAGCATATCCCAAAACGATTTCTGCAAAGGATTGATCGTCTTGGTTGGCTGCTGCATTGCTGATCAGGGCATTGGATGCATCCCGCGCCTGTAGCCATTGTTTCAAATGATAATAGGACCGCACTTCTCCCCTGAGTGATTCAATCAAAGCATCTGTCTTGGTAGTAAGCCCGGAAAGTTGGTTGAATTGTTTGATTGCTGATGCATAATCTTTGAGTTCAAAGAAATACAGCTTACCTGCCATGCGCAATGCTTTTTCCTGGTACTTGCTGGTTCCTTTTGATGCCAACTGGTCATACAACTGGGCGGCAGCTTTCCAATCTTTTTCTTTTATAAGCAATTCACCTTTATAATTCAACACCTCTGCAATGAAAAGTCCATTGGGAAATTTTCGCAGGTACTCATCCAATGCATTCAGGGAGGCCTGGGGCTTGCCGTCGGCATAGGTGGTTTGCACATACCGGAAGAGCAGTGAATCTTTTTGGATCTGGTCCATCGACATGCCTCCCGCTTCCAAAAATTGCTGGTATTCATCGATGCGTCCGTTGTCTACATAAAGGCTTTGCGCACTTTCAATGGCTTCGGCCGCTTGTTCAGATGCTGGATATTCCTTTACGAGTCTCTTGTATTGCGCGATGGCCTCTTCAATTTTATCCAGGTTATAATAGGCGATGCCGAGTTTGAGCAAAGATGCCGGGATCATTTCATCATCCTTTTCTACCAACGAAGGAATCCGCTTGAGGTAAGGAATGGCCTTTTCAAATTCTTCCTCAGACATGTGCGTATCACCAAGCTCCATGGTGATGAGTGGCAGATAGACTGATGTTGCATATTGCTGTTCGGCTGCTTTGAGCAATGCAATTTTATTGGCAGGAGACTTGATGCCCTCAATTAAAGCAAGTTGAAAGGAGGCATAATCGGCACCTTCGCCCTTGCTGTTCTTAACACTGGTGTAAATGGATTTGGCCTTGCTGGTATTTTTTTCCATGAATGCACAGTCTGCAGCCCTTAACATGGCTTCCCCTTTGATTTCGGAGTCAGTATTGCGGTTGCCAGAGTATAGTTTTTCGAAAAATGGAGCAGCCTTTGCATATGCTTCCATTTCAAAAAATGCATAGCCGACATTGTAGAGTGCATTTGCTTCGCTCGCCTCCCCCATTGGCTTGATGGGCAGTTTGAGATAATCTTGCAGGTATTTAATGGCTTTTTCGAATTCCTCGTTGCGCAAGGCGAGTTCGCCTCTCCAGAAAAGCGAAGGGGCATAGAAGGGAGTATTTTTGAATCCGGCAATCGACTCCATCATCTTGTCTGCAGCAGGATACTGGAGATCGTTGATCAGTTCAATCCCGCGTCCAAAAAATATTCTCGGTGCAAGGGTTTTATAAGAAGCGCTGAAGCTGCCAATGCGCTCCAACAAAACCAGGGCTTGCCTGAAATTATTGGTACGGGCATAATAAGCAAGCAAGAGATCGTTGGCTTCTTTTGCATATGTTGAAGCAGTATAATCATTGACAAAATTGCTCAGGCCTTGCAGCGCCTGGTCTTCAAAACCCATTTCCAAGGAGAGTTTGGCAATCAGGAACCGTGCAATTTCCTTTTTATCTGCGCCAATATTTCCTGAGATGCAGTACTGAAAAGCACTCCTGGCATTGGATCGTTCGTTGAGCTGCAAATAGGAATGGCCAAGAATATACATGGACTGCAAGGCAACGGTATCCTTTCCAGCGGAAAGGGGTTTAAGCTGTTCCACGGCCTTGGTGAATTTGCCCATGAAATGATAGCCAGAACCCAGCTCGAAGCGTTGAACAGGATTGAGCACAATGCCTGAAGAGATGGCCTTTTCATACAACAATACAGCACGCTGCTGATCGCCTTTGTTGAAATAAATAGATGCAAGCAGTTGCAGCATTTCGCTGTTGTGCAAGCCATCTGATGCTTTCAGGTAATTTTCGCCATAACTGATGGCCTTGGCATCTTGCCCGTTTTCATGGTAAATATAGGCCAGGTAGAAAGGCACAGCTTTTGAATAACGGGGGTCTTTCTCAATGGCAAGAAACCACTCAAGGGCCTCTTTGTACTGTCTCTCTGAAAACGCCACAAAGCCAAGGTAATACTGAACATCTGCTGTGTAAGCAGAAGATCCCGCTTCTAGCAATTGTTTAAAATAAGGCTTGGCGTTATCAAATTTTTTTTGAGAGAAATAGGATACTCCTTTTTCAAAGGCCACCCGCTGAGACTCCTCTTTTGAAAGATAAAGCTTGTCTGTCATTTCCAGAAAGCGGATGCTTTCAGGATACATGGCCATACTGAAATGATAGTGGCCAAGGTGGTAGGCCAATTTAACTGCTGTTGAACGATTATCAGCCTTATTGATCATTGCCGTGGCAAGCGCTACCGCAGTTGCCTCATGCAGTATGATGCCACCGGCAATCCTGATGTACTCAAATTCTTCTGCTTCATTTTTTGTAACAAGCCCTTTGGCTTCGTGCGAGGAAAGATAATCCTCTACATAAATGGTTGCAGTCTGGTACTGTCCTTCATTAAAAAGCTGCTGGGCCTTGTTCAATACAAGCTGTGGAGAAGCAGTTGATCGGGTGGTTTGTCCCTGCAGGTGCATTGAAACCAGCACCAATGAAAAAAACGGGAGCAGCTGAAGCAATTGGGTATATCGAAACATAAAAGGATAAGCTTTTTGTTCTGTTCAAAAATAACCTTTAAATCATGAGATCCGATCATTATTGTACCTTTGCCATGAAAGATTTAACTAAGATTTAAAGGGCTTATTCAATCAGATAAAATGAAGAAATTGCTCAGTACGCATTACAATGCATTTTCCTTTAACACCGCCATGTTGGTCTTGCGTTTGACCATGGGCATGCTCATGATGTCTCATGGTTATGACAAGCTTGTTCATTTCAGTGAGAAAAAGGCTATTTTTTACAATTTTTTAAGCCTGGGATCCACCACTTCTTTGATGTTGTGCATTTTTGCAGAGTTCTTCTGCGCCTTGTTTGTGATGATTGGCTTGTTCACGAGGCTGGCGGCTGTTCCGCTGGTGGTGGTGATGTCGATAGCCGTTTTCAGTGTTCATAAAATGGATTTTTTTGATACTGGTGAGGCAGCCAGTTTATACCTTGCGGGATATTTAGTTTTGCTATTGTGTGGACCCGGCAGAGCCAGTGTTGATGGCATTGCCAGTAAATAAATTTTTGATGACAAAAGGAGCGCATTCAATTGCCGCGGTTATCCTGACGATTGGAGATGAGCTGTTGATTGGACAAACCATTGACACGAACAGTGCCTGGATGGCGACTGTATTGAACCAGGCAGGGATTGCAGTGAAAAGGCGGATAGCCGTTGGAGATGACTGGAATGAAATCTGGGAAGCCCTCACCGCAGAAGGAAAGGCTGCAGACATTGTGTTGATCACCGGTGGGCTGGGGCCAACTTCCGATGATATCACCAAGCCCTTGTTGTGTGATTATTTTGGAGGCAAGATGGTCAGGGATAAGGCTGCGTTGGACAATGTGGTTGATATTTTTTCAAAGAAACTCAACAGGCCATTGCTGGAAAGAAACCTGAAGCAGGCCGATGTACCTGACAACTGCAGGGTGATCCAAAACAAAAGAGGTACTGCTCCCGGCATGTGGTTTGAAAAGGATAGCACCATTTTTGTGAGCATGCCGGGCGTTCCCTATGAAATGAAGGGGATGATGGCAGAGGATGTGATTCCAACGCTGGTCAATCGCTTCAAATTATCTCCTGTTCAACACCGAACCCTCCTTACTGCGGGTATTGGAGAATCTTTTCTGGCGGAATTGTTGCTGGAATTTGAAACTACCCTTCCCAAAGATTACAAACTGGCCTATCTGCCCAACTATGGCATGGTGCGCTTGCGTCTGACAGGGCTCGATGGAACAAAAGATACTGAAGAGATCGATGCACTGTTCGAACAACTCAAAGCGCTGGTCAAAGAGCATTTGGTGGTTGACCAGGACCTCACATTGCAGGAAACCATTGCAAAGGTATTGCTGGAGAAGAAAAAGACACTCGCCATTGCAGAGAGCTGCACTGGAGGTTATATTTCCCACCTGATTACCATGCTACCCGGTAGCAGCGCCTATTACCTTGGAGGGGTGGTGAGCTATTCCAATGAAATGAAAATTGATGTGCTGGGAGTTGATCCTGATACAATTGCACAATTCGGTTCTGTCAGTATAGAAACGGCTACCCAGATGGCGGAAGGCATCAGGAAGCAAACGGGTGCTGATTATGGTCTTGCCACTTCTGGTATCATGGGACCAACCGGAGGGACTCCTGAAAAGCATGTTGGCTTTGTTTGTGTGGCTTTTTGCTCAAGTGAGCGTACATCCACCACCACATTTCAATTTCGCTTTGACAGAAAAAGAAACATTGAGCTGACTGCAGCACATGCCCTTGACTTTCTTAGGAAAAATATGGGATAATTTGGTGAATTTCAACCCGAAAAGAACCATTAAATCAGTTAACTTTACACTTCAATTTACCCATCTTAGCAGATTCAATGGCTTTAGTCAACATCATAATGCCCAAGCTCGGAGAGAGCATCATGGAAGCTACTGTGCTCAAATGGCACAAAAAGGTTGGTGATGTTGTGTCGCTTGACGAAACCCTGCTCGACATTGCTACAGACAAGGTTGACAGCGAAGTTCCATCCACAACCTCCGGTGTTCTTGAGGAAATTCTTTGCAATGAAAATGATGTCATTACCATTGGATCAGTGATTGGCAAAATAAGAACCAACGCCCCAGAGCCCTCTGTTGTTTCGGCACCTTCTCTTGCTCCTTCATCACAAAATGGTATTGCTATCAATGGTGCTTCCCAACAACAAGATGAGATCAGGGTGCCTTTTCAGCCCAGTGAGATGGCGGTTCCACACAAACAAGAGAATGGAAGATTCTTCTCCCCATTGGTGATGAACATTGCCTCAAGGGAAGGTATTCCTTTTTCAGAATTGGAACACATCAAGGGGTCAGGTAATGATGGAAGGGTAACCAAGTCAGATATTTTTTCCTATTTAGAGCATAGAGGAAACAATCAACACCCGGTGGCCAACCAGTCTTTTGTTTCAGCACCTGTTCAGGCAGCTCCTCCCGCTTATGTTCAGCAACACCCTGCTACCCAACCTGTTCAACCTGATGTAACGGTCAGTGGAAATGTTGAAGTCATTGAAATGGACAGGATGCGCAAATACATTTCTAATCACATGACCATGAGCCTTGCCACCAGTGCCCATGTGACCAGTTTTGCAGAAGCAGACGTTACAAATCTTGTGGCATGGAGGGATAAATCAAAGAAAGAATTTGAAAAAAGGGAAGGTGAGAAAATAACGTTCACTCCGCTTTTTATTGAAGCGATTGTAAAGTGCATCAAGAAATACCCCATGCTTAACTCCAGTGTGGTTGGAGACAATATTATCATCAAAAAAGACATCAATATTGGGATGGCCACTGCACTTCCCAATGGTAACCTGATTGTTCCGGTGATCAAATACGCTGACCAGTTCAACATCATTGGATTGGCAAAACAAGTGAACCGGCTTGCCAACAGTGCCCGCATGGGGAAACTTCAACCTGTTGATACCCAGGATGGCACCTTTACCTTTACCAACGTAGGTACATTTGGCAGCCTCATGGGAACTCCCATCATCAACCAGCCGCAGGTGGCAATCATTGCAACCGGTGCCATCAAGAAAAAACCCGTGGTCATAGAATCTGATAAAGGGGACAGCATTGCCATTAGGCACATGATGTTCGTTTCCATGTCTTATGACCATCGGATCATTGACGGCGGAATGGGCTCTCTTTTCCTGGCTGCTTTTGTGGAGGCGCTGGAATCTTTTGATGTCAACCGTACCTTCTAGTGAGCAGTTCCATTTTTTTGGTCACTCCCCCATTTACGCAACTCAATACGCCTTACCCGGCTACTGCTTACATCAAGGGTTTTCTGAACACAAAACAGATCAGCAGCAAACAGGCGGATCTTGGCATTGAAACCATACTGGCCATCTTCAGCAAAAAAGGTTTGCATGAACTGTTCCAATACATCAAACAATCGGGTATACCCCTGTCTGCCAATGCCAGCAGGATGGTTGCCCTTGAAAATGATTATACCGACACGATAGAACATGTTATCGGATTTTTGCAAGGCAAAAATCCGACCCTGGCTTACCATATCAGCAAACGCAAATTCCTTCCGGAGGCTTCAAGGTTTGAGCAAACTGATCAACTGGACTGGGCATTTGGCACCATGGGCAACAATGACCTGTCCAAGTTTCTTTGTACGATGTACATGGAGGATCTATCAGACCTTATCAAGGAAGCAGTAGATGAACATTTTGGATTCAGCAGGTATGCAGAAAGGCTGGGCAGGAGTGCTAACAGCTTTGATGAGCTCTACGCGTCTTTGCAAGGGGACCATACCTATATTGACAGAATCTACCTACAATTATTGGAGCAACATATTGATGCGATCAATCCCGGCATCGTCGCTTTTTCAGTACCCTTTCCCGGCAATTTGTATACGGCGTTCAGGTCTGCACAATGGATCAGAAAAAACCGGCCCGGCATCAAGATAGCCATGGGCGGAGGTTTCCCCAATACAGAACTTCGTTCACTGTCTGATGTGCGGGTGTTTGAATTTTTTGATTTCATCACACTGGATGATGGAGAAGCGCCAATCGAAAACATGATTGGTTTTGTTGAGGGAAGAAAAACTATTGATGCCCTCAAAAGAACATTCACCTTGGAGAATGGCATAGTAAACTATCGCAACAATGCTTCCTGCAAAGATTATAAACAGGCTGAATTGGGCACGCCTGACTATTCGGATCTCTTGCTTGATCAATACATTTCTGCAGTTGAAATTGCCAACCCCATGCACCGTCTTTGGAGCGATGGCAGGTGGAACAAGCTGACCATGGCCCATGGTTGTTATTGGGGCAAGTGCACTTTTTGCGACATTAGCCTTGACTACATCAAGCTCTATGAGCCTGTGGCTGCTGCTTTGCTCTGCGACAGAATGGAGGAATTGATTCAACAGACAGGAGAAAATGGTTTTCATTTTGTTGATGAGGCCGCTCCTCCTGCTTTGATGCGCGCACTGGCCTTGGAAATAATCAAGAGAAGATTGGTGGTGAGCTGGTGGACCAATGTGCGGTTTGAGAAAAGCTTTACCAGGGATCTTTGCATCTTGTTGCGCGCTTCGGGTTGCATCGCAGTAAGTGGTGGGCTTGAAGTGGCTTCAGACCGTTTGTTACAACTGATCGACAAGGGCATCACCGTTGCGCAGGTTGCAGTGGTGAACAAAAACTTCACTGAGGCGGGTATCATGGTGCACGCCTACCTGATGTATGGATTCCCCACACAAACCATGCAGGAAACTGTTGACTCGCTGGAAATGGTTCGTCAATTGTTTAAAACTGGCGTGCTTCAATCAGGGTTCTGGCATCAATTTGCGATGACAGCACACAGCCCTGTAGGCCTTGATCCATCCAAATTCAAGGTAAAAAAACTGAGTGAGGCAGTGGGTAGTTTTGCCAACAATGACATTGCCCATCTTGACCCAACCGGTGCAGACCATGAAATCTTCAGTTTTGGATTGAAGAAATCCCTGTTCAACTTCATGCAGCATATTGGCCTTGATGATCCCTTGCAAAATTGGTTTGATTTCAAAATACCCAAGACAGATGTTGAACCCAACCATATTGAGAAAATCCTTTTGGAAGATCCCCTGCCTCTTTTCAGGCCCACCACAAAATTGGTATGGCTGGGCAAAACCATTGGAGTCGAATTTTATACAAAGTCTAAGAAAGGGATGCAAAGGGAAATGGCTAAGATTACCTTCATCAACAAATCCACTTCACTGGTCATTGACACTCCTAAACAGGATGCAGATTGGCTCCTTCCCATGCTAGAAAAAATGTCTATTGGCGAAAAGTTGTTGACTTTGCAGGAAATGAAGGAAAGCCATGAGGCTGCAGGGCTCGAAGACTTTGAGTTGTTCATTGACAACAAGCCAATGAACACAATGCATAAAGTCGGATTGCTCCGACTTTAAATGCATTAAGCGCTTATTTTAAACCTCTTCTTTTATTGGTCCAACTTGGTTTCAAGGCCCCAACTCCTGCCTTTTTCTGTGGCAGGCACGCCATCCGTAAGCCAAATAGCGGGCTTTTCACCTCTCAACAACCAATCAAAGTACTGTTGTTCCCTGATCTGTATGTCTTTCCTGTTCTTTCTTTCAACCAGGTTATGGGCTTCTCCATTGTAATTGAGCATCCAGACTTTTTTGTTCAGCCTGCGCATTGCCGTAAACATTTCAATGCCCTGGTACCAAGGCACTGCACCATCATTGTCATTAGACATGATCACCAGAGGTGTTTTGACTTTAGGCAAATGGAAAAGTGGTGAATTTTCAATGTACAATTGTGGTTTCTCCCAAAGGGTTGCTCCAATCCTGCTCTGTGTTTTCTCATATTGGAACTGCCTGTTCATACCACTTTCCCATCGGATTCCACCGTATGCACTGGTCATGTTGGCCACCGGAGCACCAGCCCAGGCAGCAGCAAACAAATTGGTTCTGGTAATGATGTGTGCCACCTGATAACCGCCCCAACTCTGACCCTGAATACCCATTCTGGCACTGTCTACCCAGCCTTTTTTTACCAGGGCCCTGGCACCGCTGACCACATAGTCATACGCAGCTTTACCGGGATACCCGTCTGTATAATGAATGTCTGGAGCCAAAACAATATAGCCCCTGCTCACAAAAAATGGGATGTTCAACCTGCTTGGGGTTGGTGATGGAGATTGATAGCTGAACAGGCCATCAGAAAGGGTTTCATAGAAGTAGGCAATCATGGGATACTTCTTTGAGGGATCAAAATTCTCTGGTTTGTAAACAATGCCTGTAGTCATTTTTCCATCGTATGCCTTCCAGGAAAACAACTCAGCTTTCATCCAGTTGTACTGCTCTTGTTGCGGATTGATGCTGCTGAATTTTACTTCCTTCATAAAATCAGTGGAGAAATGGATATTGGGAGAAGATGCAAAGCTTTCTTTGGTGTAGATGTAGGCAGTGGCATTTTTCGCCTTGGAGGGAAAGCCCATGGCAAAGGCGCCTGTTTGAAGGACATTGATGGTTGCATTGGGCATCAATTGCATGGTTCCCACGCCAGCATGTTTTGTTTTTTCATCAAAGATCCTAAGGTAAATGGTTTGCCCAGCTTGTACATTACGCTCTTCTTGATCCATAGGGATGTAACGATAGCTATGATGTGTCTTTCTTCCGTTTCCTGCCGTGATGTTAATGGGTGCAACCAATCCTTTGGGATCCAGCTTCCAGATATCATACCTGTCATACACGTAAAGGGCTTCATCATTTTTCTGCCAACGCATTTGGCCATAAGGATTTGGATCGGAAGGCATGTCATATTCTTCATCATAGAGTTTGACAGGAACCTGCTTGCTGATGTTGATGATTTGTCCATTATGGTAAGCATAATAATGCCTTTGCTTTGCATCATACCAAACAAGGTGGTTTCCTTCTGGTGAAAATTGGGGCATGCCTGAAAGTTCCCTGACAATGATTTTTTTTGATCCGGTTGCGGGATCGATCAGGTAAATATCTTTTTTTGTTCCACCTTCCCACTGACTGGCTACTCTTTTTCCTTTGTCACTCATGCCGAGGAATTGTTTTCCATCACCTTCTTCAGCAGTCATCACCTGAGGTAGATCAAGATCAGCCAGCTGGGTCAGTTTTTTGGTGGACAGGTCTACCATGGCCAGGTAGGATTTCCGGTTGTCCATTTCTGCTGTTCGCAGTTGGTATGGCTGCAAATAATCATCATTGTAATGCCAGACATCCAGCTTGACCAGATCAATGTCTATGAGGGAGGTATCCCTGATAGGCTTGATGGGAGCGGTTCCCAGGAAAAGACGCTTTCCCGATTTGCTGAAATTGGGTGTATAGTTTTCACTGATGGTCCAGTTGATATTCATGCCTGGCGTAAACTTATCTGCCAAAACGGTAGCCGCGGCATCACCATTTTGCCAATACCATAATTTATGGAACTTCTGAAGAGACTTGAATGCACTGTCGCGCTCTGCAACAAATGCAACCTGGTATCCATCCTGGTCGATGGCGAAATTCCTGAAATCATTCCCTCCCACCAACAGGGTGTCAAAACGGTCTTCAACAGCTCGCCAGATATACACCATCGGCTTGATGTTTTTGTTGGATTTGCTGGAAGAAGATTCTACCAACAGGATCTTTCCGTTTTCACTCCAGAGGTAATCGCTTGTGAGGGGAAGTGTCTTGGGATTTTTTTGTCCCAACCTCAGCACCACAAGTTCAGTTCCTTCTTGAACGGGCGCTGCGGCCCCCTCATCACCTTCTGCATCAACCATCTCTTCATCATTTTCCCCTTTTGCGGTCAGTTTTCTTTTTTGTTTTTTATCAGGCACCTGCTCTATGATGAGCGGAATCTGTTTCTTTACAGAATCCTGTTTTTTTGCAGCAGTATCCTTTGCAAGGGGCATTTTCACTGTATCGGCAGGCTTTTTGATCAATTGATAGGCCAACAGTCCACCGGCTTTTTCAGGCATTTTATAGGATGTGACACCTGCAATTTTCTCTATCGAGCGTTGGCCCAGATCGAAAATAGCCAGGGAATCTTTGGGAAATTCATCAGGCCTTTTTTTCTTGATTTTAGCGTTTCTTGTGTCTGCATAAAATGGCTTTATTTTACATACAAGAAATCGGCTGTCTTCTGAAAACGAGATGGCGTAACCCCTTGAAATGGTCGTATAAAAAGAAGAATCTGTCTTTTGAATAATCAACTGACCATCTCCTTCCTGCGGTTCTACCGTATAGGCAATCCATGTTCCGTTGTTGTTGATTTTTCGTTCACCAATAGACTGCCATCCATCATAAACGGTATGGTCCAAAGGCTTTTTTTG
>CANHSD010000059.1 GCA_947463105.1 Chitinophagaceae bacterium | reverse complement strand
TCTACTTTTTCTTTCAGCTGGATGGTCTTTCCCACCAGCATTTTGTTGTCCTTCAGTTGCTCGGCAACCGCCGCACGAACAGCATCGGTAGCTTCCACCGCTGTTGTCAACTCGACCACTTTGATGCCCTTGTGTTCCCTGTATTTGTCCGCATATGCTTCAATGATCTCATTGATGGCAACAGACCTTCCTTTGGTAAAAACCAACTTGAAAAAGGATGCAGTAAGTGGCTGAACATGCTTGGAGAAAATGGCATCAAAAATGGCTGTCTTCTTGTCTCCAGAAACGACAGGTGAGACGAGCAGAATGCTGAGGTCCTTATGGCCCAGGCCTTTGATCAAATCAAGGTCATGCTTAACCTCTTCAATCTTTCCTGTTTCAAGGGCAAGATCGAACAGGGCTTTGGAATAACGCTGTGCAACTTTTGTTTGACGCATGTTTATTGGTTTCCGAACTGATGAAGTTCACCAGCCATTTGCTGAATATATTTTTCCTGCTCGGCCTTGTTATCGAGTTGCTTGCGGATAACCTTTTCAGAAATCTCAATCACCATGTTTCCAATCTGGTTCTTGACATCTGTAAGGGCCGCCATTTTCTGGGCCTGAATGGCTGCCTGTGCATCGGTTACAATCTTGGCAGCTTCAGCCTTGGCCTGCTCTTTGGCATCATTGATCATCTTGTCCTTGGTTTCTTTGGCTTCCTTGATCAATTGAGCACGTTCTTCACGTGCTTGGGCCATCAGGGCCTCGTTCTCATTCTTCAACTGGGCCATTTCTGCCTTTACTTTCTTGGCCGTATCCAACGCATCGGTAATGCCTTGCTCACGCTCAGACAGAGACTTGATGATGATCCCCCAGGCAAACTTCTTGAGTATGAAAAAAACAATCAGGAAGGCCAACAGGGTCCAAACCAAAAGACCAATACCAGGTAATAAAAGATCCATGTTCTATATTTTGAATAACAATGTTAAAAGTACTGCATCCTCCGCCCTGCGCATTGGATGCAGTGTTTTTTGGCGAAACGACTAGGCTTTCAATACAGCCAGCAGACCTGCAATTACCGCGAAAAGGGCAACACCCTCAACGAAAGCGGCAGTCAGGATCATGTTCGCACGAATGTCGTTGGCAGCTTCGGGTTGACGTGCAATTGATTCAACTGCACCCTTACCGATCTGTCCGATACCGATACCGGCACCAATTGCAGCAAGACCTGCGCCAATTGCACCACCGAGGTGGGAAACGCTAACGTCGAGCAGAATGTTCATCAGACTCATGATACTTGGTTTTATAATTAAAAAAAAGATTTAGTGATGCCCCTCTTCATGACCACCTTCAAGAGCCTGACCAATAAAGACTGCAGTCAGGTTGGTGAAGATGAAGGCCTGAATGAAGGCAACCATTATTTCAATCATATAGATGAATACGGCAAATGCGATGCTGAGTGGAGAAAAACCCCAGCCTGCAACAGCACTCATCGATCCAAAAATGAAAATCAACGTAATAAAGCTCAAAATGATGATATGCCCTGCTACCATGTTGGCAAAAAGACGGACAATCAGAGCGAAGGGCTTGGTAAATACCCCAAGGAGTTCAACCGGTAACATGATGAAGATCCTCACCGGTGTAGGAACCCCAGGAAACCAAAAGATATGGCCCCAGAAATGTTTGTTGGTGCTGAACAAGATTACAAAAAATGAGATAACACCCAGTACCACTGTGAAAGCGATGTTCCCCGTCACATTGGCTGAGCCAGGGATCAAACCAAAAATGTTGTTGATCAGGATAAAAAAGAAAACTGTCAATAGGTAGGGCAGGTATTTCATGTACTTCCTTCCAAGATTTGGTTTGGCCACCTCATCCCTTACAAAAGTAATGACTGGCTCAATGGCATTCTGCCAGCCTTTAGGGGCTGAGGTAATGCCCTGGCCTTTTTTGTACTTGTTGGCTACGCTGATCATCAGCACAACAAGTATGATCAGGGCAAGAAACATCTGTACCACATTCTTGGTCAGTGAGATATCGTAAACATGGACTGATTCATCCAGCACCTCAACCCCATTTTCGCGTTTTACTGCATGGATCTTATTGTGTTCCACCCTATAACCATCATGAGATGCATGGCCATGATGAAACTTGGAGGAAGAAAATGAAACCAACCCTCTCGCTTTGCTCCAAAGGATGATAGGCAGGGGTATCGTAGCATGAAATTCCTCTCCATTTTCCTTCTTGAGGGTGAAAAAGTGGAACTCATGGGAGTCCTGGATATGCTCCATGATGACTTCTGCGGGGTCAAGCCTGTCGCTACCCTGTTCCTCATTCGCCTTTACGGATGTGGAAACCAGTGCCAAAAAAAGGCCCAGAGTCGCTACCAGCAAAGATTTTAGCCTATGTACACGCATATACGCCTTAAAATTTTGCGCAAAGATAGCACGGAGTGGGTTAAAATTGCCCGAAAATCTTAAAAATCTATTCCCCATTTTTCTGTTGCTGCATGGAGATCATTTGTGCATATTTCCCTCCCAGGGCAAGAAGTTCTTCGTGTTTTCCCATTTCCACTCTTTTTCCCTGGTCCATGACCAAAATCTGGGTAGCCTGACGGATGGTTGACAACCGATGGGCCACAACAATAGAAGTTCTCCCCGTGGTCAGCACTGAGATGGCGCGCTGGATCAATTGCTCAGTATGGGTATCAACTGAAGAAGTTGCTTCATCCAGGATAAGGATGGCTGGATTGAAGAGCATAGCCCTGATAAAGGAAAGCAACTGCCTTTGGCCCATGGATAGCGTACTTCCCCTTTCCATCACGTCATAATCATATCCTCCAGGAAGTTGCTCGATAAAGGTGTGAATGCCTATCATTTTGGCTGCTTCCACCACTTCCTGCCTGCTGATGGATGGGTCTCGAAGGGTTACATTGTCATGAACGGAACCCGGAAAAAGAAAAACATCCTGCAACACAACAGCCGTTCCTGCACGCAAACTATTGATGGTGAAAGCTTCTATCGGCAAGTCATCAACCAGGATTTCGCCAGATTGGTGTTGGTAGAGCCTGTTGATCAGGTTGATGATGGTTGACTTACCGCTTCCGGTATGCCCTACTATAGCAAGGGTCTCCCCTTCGTTGAGCTTGAAATCGAGGTCAGAGAGCACAGGATGGCCATCTGTATAGTAAAACCCAACATGTCTGAATTCAATTTTCCCGCGGATTTTCATATCCCTTGCGCCGGGAGCATCAGTCAATACATCAGTATTGTCGAGCACAGCCAGTACCCTTTCTCCTGCCACCATGCCCATCTGAAGCACATTGAATTTATCGGCAATGACCCTAAGGGGCCTGAACAAAAGGTTCAACAAGAGAATAAAGGAAACAATATCCCCCGCTACTTGAACAGCATGTTCCTCGTTCAATTGGTAGGCATCCTTGGCGGCAAACCAAACCAGTATGCCCATCGAAAAGGCCAATACAATCTCCACCACTGGAAAAAAAACAGAATAGGCAAAAATTGCCTGAATGTTGGCATCCCGGTGCTTTCTGTTGATGGCCTCAAACCTTTCCTGTTCTCGTTTTTCGGCGGTAAATGCCTGAATGATTTGCATGCCAGAGAGGTGCTCTTGCACAAATGCATTCAGGGCAGCTATGGCGTTTCGGACATTGATAAATGATTTGTTTACACTCTCTTTGAAAAAATAAGTGGCCATGATCAGGATAGGAAAAGGAATGATACAAACCAAGGTCAGCTGCCAGTTGGTATAGAACATCGCAGAAAGAATAGCCACTATAGAAAGAAAATCTGCCAGAATCGGCACCATCCCTTCTGAAAAAATATCATTGATGGATTCGATATCATTGATTGTTCTGGTGGTCAATGTCCCAATGGGTGTTTTGTCATATTGCTTCAAATTGTATGAAAGCACCTTTTCATAGACCTTTACCCGCATGTCTTTTACCACACGGTGCCCGAGCCAGGAGGTGGTATAAGAAAAGAAAAAACGCATGGCAGTCTCAGCCAGCAAGAGCCCTACCTGCAGCAGGCTGATCCACAACAGGAAATCCAACACCAATTGGGATCCTGCAGCGCCGGAAGCATTGACCCGTTTGAGTGACAGGTTGATCAACATAGGCCGAAGGGGCGATAGCATCGCCAACAACAACGCCAGGACAATTGACAGGTAAAATTTTCCTGAATAGGGTTTTGCAAAGGCAAAAAGCCTGGCCAGCAATGGCCAATCGAATATTCTTTTCCGGGTTTCTTTCTTTTTATTTTCCATCATTGATGCAAACCATCGCCTATTGAGCCCTGTTGGAAAAAGCCTTGATGAACAAGGCCCCTAGGTTCTTGTGTGGGGGTATATAATTATCGAACCGCTCTTTTGCGATACCTGTATTGAATTGCTTCTCAAGTTGATGCCAGATGCTTATCCAGTCTACCCCTCGTCCTAACCTGACGGACTCATTGATCATTTTCAATACCGGCTCATTGACAAGCTTGGTACCCACTTCTTTCGATGAAACGATATGGGCATCAGGGCAAATATTCAGCACAGTACTGAGGTTCTGAAAACTGCCGCAAGATCCCAAAACAATGATTTTGGCAGATGCAGGAAGTTGGTTGACCGTATAGTTGAGGTGATAACTGTGGCCTCGGTGAATAACAATTGTCGGCTGGAGGTTTTGCGCACGCAAATAACCAATCAACAGGGCCTGGGCTTTTGCATCAGGATCATCCCCCATCGAATTATCCAGGGGTAGATTGGCAAATATCCATACGGGCCGGCCAACCAAAGACTTGATTTCAACCCAGTTCTCCTCTTGCACAATTTGCCATTCTTTTTTGCCCCTGAACATGGACATGAAGTTGGCAAATGACTCCTTTCCATCCTTGTCTCCGTAAAAAAAAACCTGTTGCACAATGCGGCCGGCACTGTCAGAAAGATTGGATAAAGGAATGGCATACACAGGAGGGATGCCATACTTCTGAGAGAGCAGTTGGGAGCTATCTGAGGCAGACATGAACAGCAGCTTGAGGATGTCATAAATGGCTACCCCTCTTCCATTGCCAATTGATTGTTGTTGTTTGAGGTTGTTCTCAATTTCAACCTTGACCAAATCCCTGATGGCTGTGTTGCTGATGCTCCCATAGGAATCGGCCACATCTACAGCATCTTCGAGGTTTAGGTTTTTTTCCAATCCACGCACAAATCCCTTGATCAGGAGTTGTGCATTTGCTGCTGGCATGCTGGACAAGAAAAGATCGAGTTTATTGTAAGCAGCAGCCATCCTGACAAATTTCTTGAATCGGTCAAATCTCACTTCCATGAGCAATGCATCTCCCCCCCACTTTTGCATGCGTCCCATCATCCGGTTGTATACACCCGTGTAACTGGATGTATAGATAACCTCTTCGCCAGTTACAATGATATAATACAATTCTGCGGCATCAAGCGGTTCTAAAATCTTGAAGCGAACTGCTTCTGGCTCATCATGCAAGGCGTTGATTTCATTGATAAATATTTCCTCAGCCTTGCGCTTGATCATGGTTCCCATTTCCTGAAAAAGAATAGGCGTATCCTTTGCATGCATATCATCCATGAACTGGAGCTGGGTCTTGACAAGCAAACGATAATAGGCCAGCTCGTCAGCAGCAGTAGATTTAATGCTATCAACCGAAATTCTTCCTTTGAGGATGGAATGTAAAAAGGGGAAAATCAATCTTCCTGAACTGTCATCAGCAATACGGGTAATCAGTTTCACCAGGGTATCATCAATTGACCTTATCTTTTTACCAATGGGTGTTGCAGCAGCAGCTGCATAATTGTAAAAGCTGGAGGGAAAATGAAGTGCGGCAATGATGATGAGGCTGTCTGCGAATGAAGCTTGAAGATAGGGCTCAATCCGGGAAAGGACCTGATCTGGATGCAGTCCGGCAAACTGCCTGAACATGATTATTCTTGATGATTCCAGCGCTGGATTTTCAAAAAAAACTGAATTTTCTCCCAGCAGCATCTTGTTGACAGGGTATGGAAAATGATCCACAATCCCAGCAATACCCATTCCCCTGATGTCCAGCGCCATATACTGCCTATACGCTTCCAGCAAGGTTGCAGCTTCAGTGGCAGGCAGGGCATTGGAACGGAATGACCGCAGCAAATCTTCAAGCAGGATGTTCAATCCAGACAAATATTTAACCTTGATCCGGTGGTCCGCTTCACCGTTTTTTTCAATTTCCAGCTGGAGTGCATCGGTTTGTCGGGTATATATATCGGTCAGCAAGAGGTCAAGATCCTGGTCCCTGCTGATGACAATCATTTTATCAGGCTTGCCGTCCAGTGCACAAATCCTTGATTGCAAGCCGTCAATATCCTCATGCAATTTTACCCTCCTGATATCAATAACGCTGCGGCTGCTGTCTTGCCCAGCAGCTGAAAAAGCCATAAATGGCAATAAAATCCATATTAACGTACGCAAAGGGAACATTCAATGCAAAATTAAGACTTAATTTCCAGCAGCACCTTTGTAGATCGCTTAACAATTTAATAATCCAGCTTGAAGGTGATATCCTGCTTCAAAAGTTAACTTTGTGTAAACAACCCACTATCATGGCGCCAGCCGCAAAAAAAATCCTGATTGCAGATGATGAACCCGATATTCTGGAAATCATCAGCTACAACCTGCAGCTCCATGGATACGATGTCGTTACTGCCAAAGATGGAGACCAGGCCCTGCAAAAAGCCCGGGAAACCAATCCAGACCTGATCATCCTCGACATCATGATGCCCAAGAAAAATGGCATTGAAGTATGTAAAATCTTAAGGGCTCAACCCGCTTTTGAGCATACCCTTATTGTCTTCCTTACAGCCTTGAACGATGAACTATCGCATGTAAAAGGTCTTGAATTTGGGGCTGACGACTTTATCAGCAAACCCATCTCTCCGAAAGTAATGGTTTCAAAAGTGAACGCATTCTTCAGAAGGGTAGCCAAACCTGAAGACTCCAAGGCAGTTGAGGTGGGTGAGTTAAGGATTGAACCGGAAGAATACATGGTTTATTACAAGGGAGAGCCCATCAGCCTTGCCAAAAAAGAGTTCGAATTGCTGAATTACCTGGCCTCAAAGCCTGGAAGGGTCTTTTTGCGCAATGAGATCCTGAACCAAATCTGGGGCAGTGAGGTGATTGTTGGAGACAGGACGATTGATGTACACATCAGAAAAATAAGGCAGAAACTGGGCGTAGATTGCATTACCACGGTCAAAGGTGTTGGCTATAAATTTGACATCTGAGTTAGGACTAAATAAGCGTTGAATACTGTAGATTGCAGTATGTTCGATTCGAAGAACTATTCGCCCCAAAAGATTGCATTATTTTCAGCCACTTCTGTTGGCCTGTTGGCTGCATTGATTGGAGGATGGATGTCCAACAGCATGGTTGCTGCCCTTGTTATTTTATTGATCATTTTCGGTTTCACTTTTTGGGTTGTCCGCTTCCTGGTTGAAAAATTCATTCACCGGCAGATCAAATTGATATATAAATTTATCAATCAAACAAAAGCATCAAAAAGAGAGGAGTTTTTTCAGAAAAAAGTATTGCCCAGGCAGCGACTTCAAGATGTTGGCGAAGAGGTTTTGCAGTGGGCCGACCAAAGAAAAGCAGAGATGGAATTGCTTGAAAAAAATGAGGCCTTCAGGAAAGAATTCCTTCAAAATCTCTCCCATGAATTCAAAACGCCAGCATTTGCCATACAGGGTTATTTGGAAACCCTTTTGGCAGGGGCCCTGGATAACCCTGAGGTCAGTCACAAATTTCTTACCAACGCTTTCAAGAATACAGAACGGTTGATCAACCTGATTTCCGACCTCGACGAAATCACAAAACTCGAAAGCGGCAAACAAGAACTCCATTACCAGAATTTTATCATTCAAGACCTGATCAATGACGTATATGAATCATTGACCATCAAATCAGTGGCCAAAAACATCCATTGCCAGATCAAGAAAGGATGCGAACAACCCATCAGGGTCTATGCAGACAAGGAAAAAATCAGGCAGGTATTGATTAACCTGGTTGACAATGCAATCAAGTACGGCAACCAAGAGGGAAAAGTTGAGGCCAGCATTTACAAGACAGATGACAAAACTGTTCTGATTGAAATAACAGATGACGGCATTGGTATTGCAGAAGAGCATATCTCAAGAATCTTTGAACGGTTCTACCGGACTGACTATGGCAGGAGCAGGAACATTGGAGGAACAGGACTGGGGTTGGCCATTTGCAAACACATCATTGAAGCCCATG
This sequence comes from Chitinophagaceae bacterium, assembly GCA_947463105.1. Taxonomy (GTDB): domain Bacteria; phylum Bacteroidota; class Bacteroidia; order Chitinophagales; family Chitinophagaceae; genus Pollutibacter. The sequence goes on along the minus strand of CANHSD010000059.1, from coordinate 4,734 downwards.
GGCAGTTCATTCAAGCAAGAAGCACACCCGGCATTGGCACTACTTTTGGCTTTACCCTGAATAAGATAAAAGAACAGGGTTAAGCCGATGCAATAAAATCCATTGGTGTTTCAACGAGGCTAGACACCTGACCATGCATCACTGACTCTACTATTTTTTCAACTGGCGTTGATAATGAGAAGAGCAAAGATGGTTTGCCTTCAAAAATCCACTTGTTAAAATACACAGGGAAATAATCATCAATGGCATCAACTACTGCTACATTAAATTCCTTCAAAGCGGCAGCATTGCAGGCCTGCTCATATTGACCCTGCATGGGCAATACCATCAGCTGCTTACCCAAGTATAGCGCTTCAGCGGGAGTCTCAAACCCTGCGCCAGTAATGATTCCATGAGACCTGATCAGGCTATCATCAAACATGGATTGGCTTAAAGGCAACAACTTTACATTGTCTTCCTGCATCACATTTTCAACGTGCTTTGAGAAAAGATGAAACTTGAAATTTTTTAAGCGCTGCAGCTGCTTGACAACCAGTTGATCAGCATAATGACCCAGGTATACTGTTATATGCCCTTCATTTACCGGCGTGGCATTCAGGATGGAAGGTTTGATGACAGGCGAAAATATATTGTCATCATACTGCTTGAAATGAAGCCCTACAGATCTCGTTCCACTGGCATAATGAGACAATATCCATTCTCCCAGCGGATTTTTCACTTTGGGCCGGGGCACTTTTTTACTTACAAAACTTGCCTGATGCCCAAAATGGACAGATGGAATACCTTTTAATTTGCATGCCAAAGACGTGATGCATTCAAAATCATTGATGACCAGATCGTATTTTTCAATAGGAAGAAATCTTACTTCACTGATTATCTTTCGTAACCGTATTCCAACAATAGTCTTCATCATATCAATACCCCCTGACTGCTCATCATACTGCAAACTGACCCCTTTGCTTCTGTATGCAACAGGCATTGATGTCTTTAATGCACTATTGCTACCGCTGAGAAAAATATCAACATCGCCGTATTTTTGCAACAGCGGCAAAATGGCATTTGCCCTGCTGATATGGCCATTTCCGGTGGCTTGAACTGCATAAAATATTTTCATCATGGATCAATGTGTTGCAGTGGCAATTGAAGTAAAGAACAATGCCACTTCATCAGTAAGTACGTTGAGCATGGGAATACGATTGTTGCTGCGCATCTGAATTACTTCAGGGACAGCATGCTCTTTTTCATTGAATGCATGGATGCTCCAGGCCCCTTCGTTATACTCCAGTGTTGTCAGGTTCTCAATCCAATCTCCACTGTTCATGTAATTGACGGAACCGGATGGCATGTTAACTGTTCTTATCTGCGGCTGATGGATATGCCCACAAATCACTGTATCATATCCTTTGGCAATGGCCAATTCTGCTGCAGTTTGCTCAAAATCACCTATCCATGCAACGGCCTTTTTTACACCATTTTTGACCTTCTTGCTAAGACTCATTTTTTCCCGGCCCATTGTCTTGAGCACCCAATTGATGGCCCTGTTCACCAAGATCAACAGGTCATAACCATGCCCTCCCAATTTTGCAATCATTTTGGCACTCCCTTTGGTTGTTGCATCAAATACATCCCCATGAAAAATCCAGGTTTTTTTACCGTCAATTTCAATCACCAGTTTGTCAACCATTTGAAAATTACCCAACTGTACACCACTATACCTTCTGAGCGATTCATCATGGTTGCCGGTGATGTACACTATTTGTGTTCCTCTTGCAATCATCCCAAAAAATTCTTTGATAACCTGCATATGGGAAGCCGGAAAATAGTGCTTTTTGAACTGCCAGATATCAATGATATCACCATTCAATACCAACAGTTTTGGGGAAATGCTTCTGAGATAAGATACCAATTCCGTTGCATGGCATCCAAAAGTGCCAAGGTGAACATCACTGATTACGGCAACTTCGAGCTTTCTCTTGTTCATGATTATTGGGTTTTATAAATTTCCCATTAAATCATTAAGCCAATGTTAGCAAGGCGTAAATAAATCTTGATGTTAAATTGATGGAATTGTTATGCAGTGGCTTCAGCATACAGGTGCTGAATGAGTCCATCAGCCAGCCCAATTTTGGGAACCAGCATCTCTTCCATGTTACCCCATTTCATGACTTGAAGGTAAATCATCAGCGCTGGAACAATTACATCAGCCCTGTCGGGCCTGAGATTGTAGAGGTGTACCCTGTCTTCTACTGTGCAGGCAGAAAATTCTTTGTAATAATCTTTGAGCACATCGATGTGCAGGGGCTTGCCATCTTTTTTCTTGCTGAGAGAAAATATCTTGTTGATATTGCCTCCGGTTCCTATGGCAACCGTATTTTTTTGACCGCGCAAATTTTCACGCAGTGCCTCTCGCATCTCTTGCCAATCAGCATCAGTCACCATGTTCTTGAGCAAGCGAATGGTCCCAATGTTGAATGAATGCTTGTATACCAGGGCATTGTTGGAGAAAAAGGTAAGTTCCGTGCTTCCTCCACCCACATCTACGTAAAGGTAATTGTTGTTGGCGTTGAGGTTTTCTGCCACATGTGATTCATAAATCAAGGAAGCTTCAAAATCACCTGAGATTACTTTTATGTTGATGCCTGTTTCAAGAAAGATTTTTCTCACAACCTCATCCCTGTTCCTGGCATCCCTCATTGCACTGGTGGCAACAGCAATTGATTTATCAACGCCATAAGCATTCATGAGGTGTGCATAGGCCCTCATGGTTTGAAGGATCATGTGCTTTTTCTCCTTGGAGATTTCTCCGGTTTCAAACACATCAAATCCCAAGCGGAGTGGAACCCTGATCAGATTCAGCTTACTGAAGGCCGGTATACCTTCCCCATTCACCGTAACTTCGGAAATCAGAAGCCTGCTTGCATTCGTTCCAATATCAATTGCTGCCAGTCGCACGTTGCTTTAAGGGTTGTTTTTTTAGCAGGTAGTTATAAATTTCCTGCTGTGAGCGTAATCGTTTTTTACCCGGTAAAGATACATAGTTGTTGATAAACTCAGGATCCAAAATTCTTGCTTTAACATTGTCTGAGAGTTGTATTTTCAAAACCTCCAACAACTCCTTTTTCAGGGCATTGTCAACAATTGGACATGCTGCCTCCACACGATGATCCAGATTCCTCACCATCCAATCTGCACTGGAGATATAGACCAAAACATTCCCCCCATTATGAAAAACCAAAACCCTTGCATGCTCCAAATACTCATCAACAATGCTGATGGCATAAGGCGATACTTGTTTTTTCTTTGTTTGCTTTTTAGCAGAATATATGCCCCGGATAATCAGGTTGACTTCTACTCCAGCCGCAGATGCCTGATTGAGTTTTTCAATCAAGGTAACATCACTGAGCGAGTTCAACTTGAGTGTGATGGAAGCCGGGAGTCCTTTTTTTGCTTCTTTTATTTCCTTTTCAACAAGCTCTGACATTTTCTTACGCATGCCGACAGGGCTTACCAGCAGTGTTTTGCACTCATCAAGAGAAGCTGCATGTGAAGCTGGATTTTCGAGGTAGAAGAATATCTTGTTGATATCCGCCATGATATTCCTGTTGGAGGTAAGCAGGCAATGATCTCCGTAAAAATGAGCTGTTTTTTCATTCAGGTTTCCGGTACTGACAAAGCCATATTGAATGGTTTTGTTTTGTACACGCTTGTTGATGATACAAATTTTTGCATGCACTTTCATGTTTGGAATACCCAAAATCACCTTGACCCCCTCCTCTTCTAACACCGTTTTCCATTCGAGGTTTGCCTCTTCATCGAACCTGGCTTTTAACTCCAACATCACTTCCACTTTTTTGCCATTGCGGGCAGCATTGACCAAGGCATTGATCACCTTGGATTCCGAGGCAAGCCTGTAGGCTGTAATCTTGATGGACTTGACATCTGGATCAATAGCTGCTTCTCTCAATAAATCGATGATGGCATTGAATGAATGATAGGGAAAATGCAGCAATACATCCTTCTTCCCAATTACATCGGTTACCCGTATGGCGGAATTCAAATCTGGATGAGGGATAGCGGTCATTTTTCGTTTTGTCACTGGAAATACATCTGGAAAATCCATAAAATGTTTAAAATTATGGATGCGCCCGCCTGGAATAATGCTTGATTTACTGTTGAGTTTCAACTTCTTTGTGAGGTAGTTCAATAAACCGCTGTTCATCTCCTTATCATATACGAAACGAACAGGTTTCCCTCTGCGTCTTTTTTTCAGCCCTTTTTGCATCTTTTCTACCAGCGATGTACTGATGTCGTTGTCAAGGTCTAATTCAGCGTCCTTGGTGACCTTGAAAATATGCGCTTCAAAATGGTCATACCCAAAATAGGAAAATATATAGGGAAGATTGACCCTGACAATATCTTCAAGGAGAATGATATGTGTTTCTTTTTTGTCTGTCGGCAATTTGACAAACCGGCCAAGTGTTTTGGAGGGAATCTCAATCAGCGCATATTGCTGTTTGTATGCAGAGTTCTTCTTCTGCATTACCACGCCAAGATAAATACTCTTGTCCCGCAAGTAAGGGAGTTCTGGTAAACTCTCAATCATGAGGGGAATGATATTTGAACGCACTTCTTTCTCAAAAAAATCAATAACAAAGGACTTTTGGTCTCTTGTGAGTTGTTGATCATTCTTGATAAAAACCTTGTTTTTTTTCAATTCAGCCTGAATATTGGCCC
>CANHSD010000058.1 GCA_947463105.1 Chitinophagaceae bacterium | reverse complement strand
GGTCAATCTGTACCTGCATGCCATCGCCACCGCCCATTCTCTTGAAGCCATACTGCCCTTCGTCTGTCCAGTCAATCGATTCCTTGTTGGTGGATTTTCCGTACCAGGAACCATTGTCCTGCAATCCACCATATACATTGTAGGGTTTTTCATTGTCAACATTGATGGCATAGAATTGACCTACGGCAGGAGAATTGGCTTTGAACCAGTTCTTGCCAGCATCATAACTGATGTTGCATCCTCCATCGTTTCCTGCAATCATGTGATCGTCTCTTTTGGGGTTGATCCACAGTGCATGCCAGTCTGCATGGGTATTGCCCTTGTCCATGGAGGTAAAGGATTTTCCGCCATCAGTAGAAAGATTGGCACTGGTTCCTAAGATGACAACCTTGTCCGGGTTGGTGGGGGATAGAAAGATCTTACCAAAATAATAGCCGAAAGTATTGTAGATCTCAATGTTCTTTTCATTCGTCTTGTTCCAGTGTTTTCCACCATCCAGGCTTTTGTATACCTCGCAGCCATAAACCTGATTGGCCGCAGGACCTGCTCCAGTATTGGGTTTGGGAGTTTTTGAAGTATCTGGTTTCAGGTTGTAGTTGTCTACAACTGCATATACAACCGTTGGATTTTGCGGAAATACGGCAAGGCCGATTCTTCCGATTCCGTCTCCTTGTGGAAAGCCAGAACCGGCATTAGTCAATAGTTTCCAGCTGTTGCCTCCATCATTGCTCTTGTAAATGCCTGAAGATTTTCCACCCTCCGTGAAGTCCCAGGCTTTTCTGATGCGGTGCCAGGTTGCGGCATAGATTTCATTGGGGTTTTTGGGATTGATGTCCATTTCAACGGCTCCTGTAGTTTCATCTACGAACAGGGTTTGTTTCCATGATTTACCGCCATCGGTTGTTTTGAAAACACCTCTTTCTTTGTTGGTGCTGTACAGGTGTCCCAGGGCTGCAACCCAGGCAATATCAGGGTTTGAGGGGTGCAGCAAAATTTTACCGATATGCTGAGTTTCAGGAAGACCGAGGTATGTCCAGGACTTGCCATTGTCATTGCTTTTATACATGCCAATGCCTGCGTATGAAGAACGGCTGCTGTTCACTTCGCCAGTTCCTGCCCAGATGGTTCTTGTTTTCCAGTTGACGGCAATGTCTCCAATACCTATCACCAGCCCATTGTCAAAAATAGGGGTGAAGCTTTGGCCATTGTTGGTGGTATGCCATAATCCTCCTGTTGCATAAGCAACATAAAATTCTGTTGGGTCATTGGGGTTTACCTCAATATCATCAATCCTTCCACTCATCACCGTTGGTCCTATGTTTCGGAAAGCAACATCCTTCAAACTGCTTGTGGCTGCCTTCTTTGCCTTGGCTTCAAGGCTTGCCAGACGGACTTCTCCTGGTGTTGGAGCTATTTGTGCCTGAACCATTGACATCAAACCCATCAGGATCAGCAAGGCAATCGTTAATCTTGGAGTAACTTTATTGTGAAAACCTTTTGTATGCATATCGTGCTATTTTGATAAATTTATACCTATGCAATATAGAAATTCTATGCTTATATCCGGTCGCTTGTATGCCAAGATGATGCTCTTGTTTTTCTCTTTGTTTTCCATTTCACTACAGGCCCAGTCCTGGCTCAGTTATAAGCTTACGCCAAGGGGTGATACCATCAACCGGCTTGATCAGCAAAAAATGAAGCAAGGGCCTTGGGTACTTCGCTTTGAAACACTGCGTGGCGAGCCGGGATGTGAGGAGGAGGGGTATTTTTTGAATGATAAAAAAGACGGGGCATGGAGGCGTTTCAGCCTGATGGGAGACCTGATTGCCAGGGAAAATTACAAAGGCGGATACCGTGATGGGAAGCAACAATATTTTACGCAAATGGGAGACATACTCAGGGAAGAAAGCTATAAGGCTGTCGATCCAAAAAATCCATATGATACCATCATGGTGCCTGATCTGGATCATCCCGACAGGATGTTGGAAAAAGTGATCAAGCATGAGGCGGCTGAAGTAAAGAATGGCACCTGGACCTATTACAGCACCTCTACCGGAGATGTTGTAAAAACAGAACGGTTTGTATTCGGTCAACTTGAAAAAAAAGGGCCACCACCAGTCATTCCACAACGTAATGCCACAAAGGATACCATTGCTAAACCTGTTCAAAAGCAGCTTCCCAAAGCAGTGCAGGATTATGAGAAAACAAAAAAGAAAGGGAAGGGGTAATCCCCTTCCCTTGGTCAATACTTGTCAGATTCAACTTATTTGCTGTTCGCCCTGATCACATTCAACGCGCCACCAGCCTTGAACCAGTCAATCTGCTGGACATTGTAGCTGTGGTTGGCCTCAATGGTTTCAGTAGTTCCATCGGCATGATTAAGAACCACATGCAATGGTTGACCGGGTGTGAATGAAGTCAGTCCAACAACATCAATATTGTCATCTTCCTGGATCTTGTTGTAATCTTCCTTGTTGGCAAAGGTCAATGCAAGCATGCCTTGCTTTTTGAGGTTGGTTTCGTGGATCCTTGCAAATGATTTTACCATCACCACTTTGACGCCAAGGTGACGGGGCTCCATGGCCGCATGTTCCCTTGAAGAACCTTCGCCATAGTTCTCATCACCAATAACGATTGTTCCAATGTTGGCGGCCTTGTAAGCACGCTGCGTGTTAGGAACGGTTCCGTATTCACCAGTGAGCTGGTTTTTTACATTGTCTGTTTTTTCGTTGAAGAAATTCTGTGCACCAATCAGCATGTTGTTGCTGATGTTGTCCAGGTGTCCACGGAATTTCAACCATGGGCCAGCCATGGAGATGTGGTCTGTGGTACACTTGCCTTTTGCTTTGATCAAGAGTTTCAGCCCTTTCAGGTCAGCACCTGCCCATGCTGCAAAGGGGTAGAGGAGTTGGAGACGCTTGCTGTCTGGTTTCACATTGATTTGAACGCCGCTGCCATCTTCAGCTGGAGCCTGGTATCCGGCATCCTCCACATCAAATCCGCGGGTGGGCAATTCATCACCACTTGGCGGATCAAGTTTTACCGCTTCACCTTTTTCATTGATGAGGGTATCAGTCAATGGGTTGAAGGTAAGGTCTCCTGCAATGGCCAATGCGGTTACAATTTCAGGGCTGGCCACAAACGCCAGTGTATTGGGGTTGCCATCAGCACGCTTGGCAAAGTTCCTGTTGAAAGAATGCACAATGGTATTCCTTTCTTGTTTTTCAGCTCCCATTCTGTCCCACATCCCGATACAGGGTCCGCAGGCATTGGCAAATACGGTTGCACCGATCTGTGCAAATGTATCCAGGAAGCCGTCTCTTTCGATGGTGTAACGCACCAGTTCACTGCCTGGAGTGATGGTGAATTCAGCTTTGGTTTTCAATCCCTTTTCTGCCACTTGTTTTGCAAGGCTTACCGCACGGCTGATGTCTTCATAGGATGAATTGGTGCAGCTGCCAATCAGGCCAACTTCAACCTTGGTAGGCCAGTTGTTTTTTGCAGCGGCCTCTTTCATTTGTGAAATAGGTGTGGCAAGGTCTGGCGTAAAGGGGCCATTGAGGTGTGGCTCCAATTCACTGAGGTTGATCTCAATTACCTTGTCAAAATATTTTTCAGGGTTGGCATACACTTCGTCATCGCCGGTCAAATACGACTTTACTGCATCTGCTGCTGCTGCAACGTCAGCCCTTCCCGTTGAACGGAGGTACCTTGCCATGCTTTCGTCATATCCGAAGGTTGAGGTCGTGGCCCCAATTTCAGCACCCATGTTACAGATGGTGCCTTTTCCGGTACAACTCATGCTGGTTGCACCTTCGCCAAAATATTCAACAATGGCGTTGGTTCCACCTTTTACAGTAAGAATACCAGCCACCTTAAGGATTACATCCTTGGGTGATGTCCAGCCATTCAATTTCCCCGTCAATTTTACACCAATCAATTTGGGCATCAGGAGTTCCCAGCTGAGGCCAGCCATTACATCACATGCATCCGCGCCGCCAACACCAATGGCCACCATGCCCAATCCACCAGCATTCACGGTATGGGAGTCCGTACCAATCATCATTCCGCCGGGGAATGCATAGTTTTCCAGTACAACCTGGTGGATGATACCTGCACCGGGCTTCCAGAAGCCAATGCCATATTTATTTGAGATGGAAGACAGGAATTCATATACTTCCTCATTTTCTGTTACTGCTTTTTTGAGGTCGGTTTTGCTTTCATCCTTTGCCACAATCAGGTGATCACAATGAACCGTTGAAGGGACTGCCACCTTTTTGCGACCAGTAGTATCAAATTGTAGGAGTGCCATCTGTGCAGTGGCATCCTGCATGGCTACCCTGTCTGGTGCAAAATCAACATAGGCTTTGCCCCTCTCAAAATCTGTGATTCCAACACCTTTCCAAAGGTGGGCATAAAGTATTTTCTCGGCAAGCGTAAGTGGGCGACCTAACGCAGTTCTGGCTGCATCCACCTTGGCGGGCATTTCACTGTAGGTCTTCTTAATGAGGTCAAGATCGAATACCATGGAATTTGATTTTTCTTGTTTTATGATGATCACCCCAAATCCGGCTTAAGATTTAAGGCAGTGCAAAATTAATTAATTAAGGGGCGCTTACCAAACTTGATGGTGTAATGGGGATTAATTATATTTGGAATATGGAAAAGCTCAGGAATTTCATTGAATGGCAGGTTTTTGGAGTCTGTGCCAGGATTGGTGAGAAGATGGGCATACCCACTTTCACCATACGGAAATACTTCATGTACATCTCCTGCCTCACCTTGGGTTCACCGGTGGTTTTTTATTTTATCCTTGCTTTTTGGATGAACCTGAAGCGGTACATTTTTCAGTCCAAAAGAAACCCACTGCGCTACAGCTAAACAATTGCCTTTCTTATCCGGATCAGTTGCTTCAGCAAACCTTCAAGGCTGTCCAAATGCAGCATGTTGGCGCCATCGCTCAATGCTTTTGTTGGGTCAGGATGCGTTTCAATGAACAAGCCATCCGCACCTGTTGCGACAGCTGCCTTTGCAATGGTTCCAATCATGTGTGGATTTCCTCCAGTTACGCCAGCTGATTGGTTGGGTTGTTGAAGGGCATGGGTACAATCCATCACAACGGGCACTCCATGCGATTGCATGATCGGGATATTCCTATAGTCAACAATGAGGTCTTGGTAGCCAAAACTGGTACCCCTTTCTGTCAGGATGATTTTGTTGTTCCCGGTTTTTCTGACCTTGTCTACCGCAAATTTCATGGCTTCACCACTTACAAATTGGCCTTTTTTGATATTGATGATGTTGCCTGTTTCGCCAGCAGCAACAAGAAGATCGGTCTGTCTGCAAAGAAATGCGGGAATCTGCAGGATGTCGGCAAAAGGTGCTGCCATTGCTGCTTCATGTGCAGCATGAATATCGGTGGTGGTGGGCAGTGAAAATGCATTGCCTGTATCCCTCAAGAGATTAAGGCCAAGGTCATCTCCCAACCCTGTGTAGGAGGATGCACTGGTTCTATTGGCCTTTCTGTAAGAGGCCTTGAAGACATAAGGAATACCAAGGTTCCTGCAAATGGCCGACACCCTGGAGGCAACAGCATCCAATACATCCTTGCTTTCTATCACACATGGCCCTGCAATCAGAAAAAAATTGCTTTCATCATATTGTTGTGCGGCAAACAGGTCTTTAAGAAACGGTTCCATGCTGCGAAGATACAGTCACTTGTCTTATGTTTGCATATTCAACGAATAGGACATATATGAAAAAAGAGAAAATACTTGTCATTGGCGCCAGTGGTCAAATTGGGGTAGAACTCACCCTGGCTTTGAGGAAAATATATGGTGGAGCCAATGTTGTCGCTTCAGACCTCAGGGAAGAAAATGAATTACTCAAAGGCTCGGGGCCTTATGTAAGCCTTGATGTGATGAACAAGGAAATGCTTCATGTGCAGATCATCCGGCAGAACATTACACAGGTTTATCTATTGGCTGCCATTCTTTCTGCAACAGGTGAGAAAAATCCACCATTGGCATGGCATCTCAACATGCAGTCTCTGCTGAATGTATTGGATATCGCTAAAGAAGAAAAGCTGACCAAGGTGTATTGGCCCAGCAGTATCGCTGTATTTGGACCGACATCCCCCAAAAATGACTGCCCTCAACATACCATTATCGAGCCCACAACGGTCTATGGCATCAGCAAATATGCAGGAGAGTTCTGGTGCAATTATTTTTATCAACGCTATGGGGTGGATGTAAGGAGCTTGCGTTATCCTGGATTGATCAGTTACAAATCATCACCAGGTGGGGGAACCACCGATTACGCTGTTGAGATATTTCATGCAGCAAAAGAAAAACAAAAGTATACCAGCTTTCTGAGGGAAGATACCCACTTGCCCATGATGTACATGCCTGATGCCATCAGGGCAACCATTGAGCTGATGGAGGCTCCTGCAGAAAAAATAAAAGTGAGAACTTCCTACAACCTTTCAGGAATGAGCTTTTCACCTGTAGAAATTGGCGATGAAATCAGGAAACATATACCAGGATTTCAGTTGGACTTTAAACCAGATTATCGCCAGCAAATTGCCGACAGCTGGCCCAAGAGCATTGATGATTCCAGGGCCAGTGAAGACTGGGGATGGAAGCCTGAGTTTGATTTGGCCAGGATGACCGAAGACATGTTGATGAACCTGAACCCCACGGCTGGCTCGGAACGCTAGGGGATAAGTGCCACGACTTCCTGCAGAAATTGTACATCTGTTTCGTCAAAGGAGTTGTACTGGTCGCTGTCCACATCAAGAACACCCCAAACTTCATTGTTTTTGAAAAGGGGCACCACGATTTCACTTTTGGAGATGCTGCTACAAGCGATATGTCCGGGAAATTTTTCTACATCAGGAACAATGACTGTATTGGCCTGGCTCCATGATGTTCCACAAACGCCCTTTCCTTTTCTTATCCTGGTACATGCAACGGGTCCTTGAAAGGGGCCAAGCACCAGTTCATCGTCTTTGACAAGGTAGAAGCCTACCCAAAAAAAATGAAATTGTTCTTTTAGTGCGGCTGCGATATTGGCAAGATTGGCTACCAGGTCTGGTTCGCCGCTGATCAGGCCCTTGATTTGGGGAAGCAATGAAAGGTATTGCTCCTCCTTGCTGCCACTGCCGATGTGAAGGTCTTCTGCCATTGGTTTATTTTTGAATCAAATCCGCTACAGTCTTGCTCTCCAGTATTTTCAATGTTGCGTCACGCACCAATACCATTGTGTCGTGCAGACCACAGTTTTTTTCATCACAGTTCTTGCAACGCTCATAAAAATAAAGGCTTGCGCAGGGCAACATGGCAATGGGCCCATCAATTTTTCTGATGATGTCTGCCAAGGGAATTTTATCAGGTGCGGTGTTGAGAAAATAGCCGCCGCCTTTGCCTTTTTTACTTTCCAGGATGCCTGATTTTCTTAGTTCCAGTAAGATATTTTCCAAAAATTTCAGGGGTATCTTTTTCTTTTTGGCAATTTCAGCAATCAGCACAGGCCCATCATCCTTGTGCTCGGCAAGGTACATGAGCGCTTGAAATGCATATTGTGTTTTTTTATTGAGCATAATGCTTAGTTTCCAAATCCCAAGACATCTTTCATGGTGAAAATTCCTTTTTTCCCATGGATGAATTCTGCTGCCAAAACCGCACCCAGGGCAAATCCATTCCTGCTGTGTGCATTGTGGATGATCTGGATCTCATCAATACCTGAACTGTATTTCACTTCATGCCATCCAGGATAGGGGTCAATCCGCTCACTTTTGATAAAAAGTTCACTCGCCGAAGCAGGGCTTTCATTGACCCATTGGGTTTTTGAACTGTTGAAGGCCAATACCTGCTCGGCCAGGGTGATGGCTGTTCCACTGGGGGCGTCTTTTTTTTGTGTATGGTGAATCTCCTTAATGCTCACGTCGTATTGGCGCTGACCCTCCATGAGTTGTGCGAGCTTTTTGTTGACTTCAAAGAAAATGTTTACCCCAACACTGAAATTGCTGGCATAAAGAAAACTGCCATTGGTTTGGGTACATTTTTCCTCCACTGCTGAAAGCTGTTCAAGCCATCCCGTTGATCCACAAACAACTGGTGTTTTCAAGTCGAGGCATTTCAATACATTCTGCAGTGCAGTATGTGGGCCGGTGAATTCAATGGCAGAATCAACAGATGCAAAATTCTCTGCATTGAACTCATCGAGGTTGTTGATGTCTATTTTTATGCCAACCTGATGACCCCTTGAAAGGGCTACCTCTTCAATGATTTTTCCCATTTTCCCATATCCCACCAATGCAATGTTCATACCTGCGATTTTTATGAAGTTAAATTTTTTACCGCTAAAACGAGATGGATTTTACCGGTTTGGCTTTACCCAAATGAAATGAGGCGGTAAATCCCATCTGACCATTTCTGCCTGTTGAAAGATTCGGCTTCAATCTCATGCTCAAATCATCAGAAATGTCAAATGTTTTCAGGTGCCCGTCTACTGCTGCATCTGCTACATTGAGTCCCCACAACACGAGAAGGCCAAGGATAGAAAAATCCATTCCTTTCCTGAATTCATTTCTGTAGAGCTTCAGCGACGCTGTGGCCAGAGGCTGCAACTCAGGCGCAATGAGCTTATCGTTTGTGGTATCTGCATCAGACCTTGCGGAATAGGCGAACCTTGTTTTTTTATACCAGGTGCTGTTGTAGCTGAAGGTGCTGACGGGTATGGCCAGGATACCGTATACGATAGGAACTTTCCAGTATTTCTTGTTGTATACCTGCCCAAGGCCGGGCAACATGGCTGACCGCAATGAGGCTTTACCGGCGATGGACCTTGCCTTGCGGGTTGTATCCTTGATGGAGGATTTTTGGGAGGAGTCCTTGGTTAATGTTGTTTGCGTTTTTTTACCTGAAGGCGTCAATTCTTTTTGGGCAAAAAGACTGTTTGTACTGGTAACCAGCAGAAAGAAAAAAACGCATTGTCGTAGTGTCTTTGCGCACATCAATGGATGTTGACATTCATTTTTTCGAGCAGGCCATTCAGTTCTTCCAGTGAATAATATTCCAGGCTGATCTTGCCCCTTCCGGTTTTTTGGTGTTCCAGTTTGACTTTGGTCCCAAAAAAAGAGGTGAGCTGATCCTGGATCTTGTTGAACTGTCCCTGTGGCTTTTGTTTTGTGTCTATTTTACCCTTGGAAGGCTTGTACAATTGCTTAACCAGGTCTTCTGTTTGCCTTACAGAGAGTTTCTTTGAAAGAATGGTATTGTAGACATAGAGCTGTTTGTCTACCTCGCCAGCATTGATCAATGCCCTGGCATGGCCCATAGACAAAGAGCCATTCCTAACAGCCACCACAATGTCTGGAGGGAGTTTCAGCATCCTGATATAATTGGAAACAGTACTTCTGTCCATTCCCATTCTAGTGGCAACTTCCTCCTGGGTCATTGAGCACTCATCAATCAGGCGTTGGTAGCTGAGGCCAATTTCTATGGCATTGAGGTTTTCTCTTTGAAGGTTTTCCAGCAAACCGAGCTCCAGGATTTGCTTGTCGTCAACCACACGCAGGTAAACAGGAACATCTTTGATGCCCGCGAGCTTTGCTGCCCTCCACCTTCTTTCACCGGCGATCAGTTTGTATTTCCCTGAGGGCAACTTTGTTACCGTAAGGGGTTGAATGATGTCGTGCAGGCGAATGGATTGGGCCAGTTCTTCAAGCGCCTTGGCATCGAAGTCCTGACGGGGTTGTTTGGCATTGGGGCTGATGTCTTCCAGTGGTATCCTTGAAACAGCAGTTGCCTGTTCGATAACTTCTGTTTTTAGTGTACCGGCAGGATTTTTCATCTCTGAGTCAATGCTGCCCAGCAGGGACCTGATCCCCCTGTTCAATGCATCTTTCTTGTTGCTGGGATTATTGCTCATTGTCTGGATTTATGGTTCTTTCGGCTTCCTTGATTTTTGTCATGTTGTTTTTTTGCAGGATCTCTTTTGCCAGGTCAAGGTAATTGATGGCACCCTTGCTTTCCGCATCATAAAGGATGGCGGGTTTGCCAACGCTCGGTGCTTCGCTCAACCTGGAGTTTCGGTGGATGATAGTATCAAAGACCATGTCTTCAAAATGTCTTCTCACTTCATTGACGATTTGGTTGCACAACCTGAGCCTTACGTCGTACATCGTCATGAGTATACCTTCAATGGCCAGTGATGTATTGAGCCTGCTTTGAACAATTTTGATGGTATTGAGCAATTTCCCCAGGCCTTCTAGCGCAAAAAACTCTGCCTGCACAGGTATAGCAACGGAGTCTGATGCTACGAGGGCATTGACAGTTATCAGTCCAAGAGAAGGGGAGCAGTCAATCACGATAAAATCATAATTATCGCGTATTTCATCCAGCAATTGCTTGATCACATTTTCCCTGTTGGGATAATTGATCATCTCGAGCTCTGCGCCAACAAGGTCAATATGCGAAGGAATAAGATCAAGGTTGGGTATCTCGGTTTTGAGAATAGAATCGATGGCTTTGGCATCTCCAACCATGCAATCATATATGCTTTGCTGGATGTTTTGCAAGTCGAAGCCAACGCCCGAAGTACTGTTGGCCTGCGGATCTGCATCCACCAACAATGTTTTGTACTCTAGTACAGCTAAGCTTGCTGCCAGATTGATTGCCGTGGTAGTTTTGCCAACACCGCCTTTTTGATTTGCTACGCCAATGATCCGGGCCATGAATGAAAAAGATTTATTGAGAATGACAGGATGACAAATTTACAATTTCGGCACCATTTTAGGGAACATTATGCATAAAATAATGTTAGTCTTCTATGAAGGATGATATTTACAGGATAATTGTCGGTACAAACAGGGTTGGAAGCAACTCGCGCAAGGTTGGAAGTTTCTACAAGAGCGTTTTTCTGTCTAAAGATATTGATGCTGAATTGGTTACACTTGAAAATTTCAGCCTGGATCCCAGCTCTGCATCCTTTATTTCTTTTCAGCAGGAACACCTGAAACCTGTAACCAAGTTTATTTTTATTTTGCCTGAATACAATGGGAGCTATCCTGGTATTTTCAAGAGCATGATTGATATTACCGATATCAAGAGCTGTTGGCCTGGGAAAAAAGCATTGTTGGTTGGTGTTGCCACAGGAAAAGGGGGAAATATCAGGGGATTGGAGCATGTTACCGGTGTTTTGAATTACCTTAAGGTGAACGTGCTTGCCAACAAGCTGCCTATTTCAACGGTAGACAAATTGATGGATGCTGAGGGAAATATCATTGAATCCGCAACCATCAAAAGCATTGAACAACAAGCTGCGGAATTCATTTATTTTTAGGCAATGAAAAGACTATTGGGCTCCTGGGTTTTTATCCTCATCATGCTGGCTGTGGACTTCTATGTTTTTCAGTCACTCCGTGTTGTAACCTCATCTTTGTCTCCCAAAACCAGGCTTGCCATCCATTTGTTTTACTGGTCATTTACTGCTGTGGCCATGTTGCTTTTCATCACCATCTCCTTTGTTGGATTCGAAAAACTTCCCCAAATGGTGAGGAGTTTTGTATTTCCCATTGTCATTGGTTTCTTTATCGCTAAAATAGTAGCCACCTTGTTTTTCCTGCTGGATGATCTCCGCAGGATTTTTCAGTGGGGAGGGGGCAAGGCCATTTCTGCGATCAATGGGTCAGCTTCACATGCAGAGGGTATCAGCAGGTCTGTATTTCTGTCCTGGCTTGGTATTGGGGTTGGTGGTGGACTTTTCGGAACGCTGCTTTATGGATTTGGAAACAAATACAAGTACAGGGTTGAAAAGGTCAAGTTAAAATTCGAGAACCTTCCCTCTGCATTTAAAGGATTGAAAATCATACAAATATCTGACATCCATTCTGGAAGTCTTGAGGATAAGGGCGCAGTTGAAAAAGGTGTCCGAAAATTAATGGAGCAAGAACCGGACCTGGTTTTCTTTACCGGAGATCTTGTTAACAATGTGGCCACTGAAATGGATGGATTCATTGATATTTTCTCAACTATAAAAGCGCCCATGGGTGTATTTAGTATTTTGGGAAACCATGATTATGGGGATTATGTCAAATGGCCCAGCAAAGATGCTAAAGAAGCCAATCTCAATCGCCTCAAGGAAATTCATGGCGAAATGGGTTGGCGGTTGTTGCTAAATGAGAATGTTACCATCGAAAAAGATGGTGAGGCCATTGCCCTGATCGGGATAGAGAATTGGGGCGCAAAGGGTAATTTTAGCCGTTATGGAGACCTTAAGAAAGCACACGACGGTACAGGATCTCATCCCTTCAAGATACTGTTGAGTCACGATCCCAGTCATTGGGAAGCTCAGGTTTGCAAAGACTACAAAGACATCGACCTCATGTTTTCAGGGCATACCCATGGGATGCAATTTGGGGTAGAAATTCCAGGATTCAGGTGGAGCCCTGTTCAATACATGTACAAACACTGGGCAGGTGTTTACCGGAACAGCAAGCAGAAACTCTATGTTAACCGTGGATTTGGCTTTCTGGGCTATCCAGGAAGGGTTGGCATTCTGCCTGAAATAACACTGATAGAGTTGGCATAAGATTTAACAAAGGGTTTTAAAATTTCCCTTTATTTTCCGTTTACGCTCAAACGGTAATCTTGTTTCTCTAATTTTGTATACATGCAACATGCTATAAAGCCAGTGTTTTTGTCCTGTTTGTTTGTGTTGGTGTCCAACTTCTTGGTTGCACAGGATCAGGGTCTGGACACGATTGCTTTAAAGGCCGAATTGTCTTCAATGAAAACTGATAGCCTGATCAATGAATTGAGGAGCATGCTTGATTCAGCAGGGCGTAACCAAAGTTTTTTTTCCATCAACATCTCAGCCAGCAACAGGCTCTTTAGTACAAAGAACAATGCCTTTAATTCTCAACAGTCTAACGCAGGTGTTACAGCAATCCTTCCATCTGTTTCATATATGCACAAGTCAGGATTGGGATTGTCTGCTACAGGATACGTGAGGGGCATTGATGGAACCCCATCGCTTTACCAAATGGCCCTCAGCCCATCCTATGATCATATTGGGGAAAAATCCATGTATGGCATTTCT
>CANHSD010000057.1 GCA_947463105.1 Chitinophagaceae bacterium | reverse complement strand
GCACCTGTTCCGATGCCACTATGCAGCGCAATGTAGCCGGCATCCCTTCCCATCACTTCGATGATGAAGAGCCTGTCATGCGCATCTGCTGTGTCCCTGATCTTATCAATGGCTTCAACTGCTGTATTGACAGCCGTATCAAAACCTATTGTAAAATCTGTTCCTGCAATGTCTTTGTCTATGGTTCCAGGGATGCCTATACAAGGGATATCAAATTCATTGGAGAAGATTTGTGCACCTTTAAACGATCCATCTCCGCCAATGATGATCAATCCGTTGATGCCACGTTTATTGAGGTTCTCGTAGGCCTTTTTTCTTCCTTCAGGTGTCATGAACTCCTTGCACCTTGCTGTTTTCAGGATTGTCCCACCCCTTTGGATGATATTGGCAACACTCCTTGAATCCATCTGGTGGATATCGTCATCAATCATTCCGGCATACCCCCTGGTGATTCCAAATACTTCGAGGTTATGGTAAAGTCCAGTTCTTACTACAGCCCTTATGCACGCATTCATGCCCGGAGAGTCTCCTCCTGAGGTCATGACACCAATTTTGGTAACTTTTTTTTCCATTGATTTGTTGGTCTGGGTTGGTGAATTGGGCGGCAGGGGGAATACTGTTCAGTATTGCCTGCATGGTCGCAAATTTAACATTTTTCAGCCAATTTTCCGCTGATATTGTCATTCATGGGGGGAAGTTTGCTATAACTTAACGTTATCTTGGAGGATCCTGAAGCGCAGAAACATTTCTTCGCTGTACCAGCTTTCTTTCCTGGTTCTCCGAATAACATCCTGGTGGGCCATTTTCTTGTAGGCAAATGCCTTCATGTCTTCAATGGATTCCCAAACACTGAAGGTGGCTTGCTTGATAAACGGAATTTCACCTATGCCGATGGAGTAGATGAATCCTTTGTTGGCTTCCAATTGATCTGCCGTTTTAGGAACGGCCTTCCAGAAATGCTTCAAACGGCTCAAACGGATGGTAGCACGGGTAAGCACTGCAATTTTTCCCTCAGGGTCGGCAATTTTATTTTTGGGGTCAATAAAGCTTTGGCCATCCCAGGTGCCATGCCCAGCGTAAGGTTCGAGCAAAAAGTAACGGGTATCTGCCTTAAAAAACTTCCACCAACCAAGGATGAACTTTCCAAGCAGCAGTTTTGAAAGGTGATTGATGTCATCTTCCCTGTATTGGTCAGTATCAAAAAATACCATGATGGCCCATTGGTTGAAATCTGGCATGATGTCAAAGGTGCCATTCCTTCCTGAACCCATGAGTTTATAAAATTTTAGTTTCCTGTTCAGGAAAAGAGGGAAATGGAAAAAGGCCATCGAAAGGAATGCAAATGGGATGAATTTGCTGGGGTAGCGTGAGATCAGAAGCAGGGTGCGGAGTTTTTCAGGAGCTGATTGGCTGAATGAGTGCTGTTTGATACGTACTGGTTTATGTATTCAAATGTGCTGAGTCGTTTCAACCTTAAAGGTAAAACAAGCTTCATTGATATAAAAAAGAAATCCCCTCAGCTGTTGCTTAGGGGATTTTGCATTTCATTGGTTAGTGCAACGACTTTTTGGTTTTATATGTACATCGCAATAAGGATTAAAGGATCTACTACAATTTATTGATTATTATCGGATATTTCTTAAACATGGTATAATTATTGGTACAGCATTTGGTGAATTTGTATTGTATGTACTATTTCTTAATCAATGTATGATTAGTGATTGACTGTGGTTGATTGTGTACATCAAAACTTGTTCTTCCACATCATGCTCTCAATGGGCCTGTCTGGTTGACCACTGTACTTGGCATTTGATTTTTGGTTGTACTTGACTTCGATTTCACCTTCAACCGGAAAGTAGATCAGTTGGCCAATGGGCATACCATGGTAAATTTTTACGGGTTGCTTTACGGAGATTTCTAGTGTCCAGTTCCCACAAAAACCCACATCCCCTTTGCCCGCTGTGGCGTGAATATCAATGCCCAGGCGGCCTGTAGAGGATTTCCCTTCAAGGAAAGGAACATGTTCATGGGTTTCTGTGTACTCCTGTGTCACACCCAAGTAAAAGACGTGAGGGTAAAGAACAAATCCATCATCAGGGATGTCAAAGTACTCTATTTGATTGTGCGCTTTGGCATCCAGAATATGGTTCTTGTATGTTGCCAGGCATTTGCCCAAATGTACATCGTAGGAATTGCTGCCCAGGCAGGCTTTGTCGAAAGGGGTGATCTTGATTGTTCCCTTTTCCATTTCTTCCATAATTCGCTTATCAGAAAGGATCATCTCATGTCTTTTTGCTCAGCCCGAAATTCGGCATTGAAGGCTGGTTTTGAAACATATTTTTTCAACAAACTGTGAACAGGGAGGCCCTATCTTTGCTGCATGCCGCTGGTTCGCTCCATACACAATGCTGAAATTTCCATGGGTTTATGGGAAATTACTGAGGAGCACTCATTTTTTGAACAGGCCAGTCCTTACCGGGCTGTTGCTTCAAATCCTGGCCAGCAGTTGCAACAACTGGCTTCCAGGATGGTCCTCAAAGCATTGCAACCTTTGTTTCCCATCAGTCAAATCCAATTGAACCCTGCAGGAAAACCTTTTTTGCCAGAGGGGCTTCCCCAGTTTTCAATTTCACATACCCGAGGTTTTGCCGCGGGCATCATTTCAGCTGAAACACCCGTTGGCATTGATATTGAATTCATTTCACCGAGGGTTCTTAGAATAGAAAAAAAATTCCTGAACCCTCAGGAATATGCATTGCTTGCTCCATTGTCTGAGCAAGACAGGATAGTGGTTTCTTCCTTGTTTTGGAGCATCAAAGAGACCGTTTACAAGTGCTGGGGAAATGGTGGCGTAGATTTTGCAGAACAGATCAGGATTCGATCTTTCGCCCTACAAGACCACGGTACGGCCTCCATTCAATTCGGACAATCTACAGCGGAATATACCGTCCACTACCAGCGCGAAGGAGATCTTTGGGTGAGTTATATGCAAGCTTTTCTAAAATAAAAAACTCCCCTGCAAGGGCAGAGGAGTTGATCCAATTGGTCTTTTTGGTTTATTTCAGTGAAGACTGTAGTTTTTCATTGAGGGTTACATAGTCAGGATTCTTGGCTGTTTTGGCCAATTCCATTGACTTTTGTGATGAGGCCATCGCATCGGCTTTCTTTCCCAACTGTGCCAAACACCTGGCTTTTTGGTACCAAACCCAATAAGCATTGGGGGTTTGGGCAGTAGCCTTGTCCAACCAAGCTGCAGCCTGGTTCAGGTCTTTGTTGTTGTCCAAATAATACATGGCAGCATTGTAATAAGGCTTGCTGTCCTTGTTCATGAGGTTGTCAATCTGCCCCATGATTTTGCCGTCGACATCAGCCTTGATGGGAAGGGTTACCATTGTTTTAGCCCAAACTATGTTCAATTCAATTTCATTGTTCTTCACATTGTCAAATAGAATCATGAAAGATTCAGTGGCAAAAGGCATGGAAACCGCAGGTGCAGTTACCCTCACCACATCCATTTCCTGCTTGTATGCAGAAGGAGAAGTGACATCGGTTTGTTTGGTGATGATGAGGGTCCACTCTTTGGCACCAGGAATGGAAAGAAGGCCGTATTTGCCTGGTGCAATTTTCTTGCCACCAATCATTACCTCATCGCTGAAAGTAAGTGTTGTAGCACTGTTGGCGCCCGTACGCCATACAGCTCCATAGGGAACCAGGTCTCCGAAGATGGTTCGGCCTTTGGTATTGGGTCTGGAATAAGAAAGGTCAATGGCGCCAAGTCCAAATTCCTGTTTAACCGTTTGTGTTGTTGAAGGGGCAGGTGTCTTGAGGCTTTGGGCATTTGTTTGAAAAGCCATAGCCAGGATAAATAAGGCAATAATCGATTTTTTCATGTTGCTTAGTATTTGTTGTGAAATTAAAAGAATTTTCAGTGCAAGCCTTCTGCAATCCTTTTCTCTTCGATTTTTAACCTGCCATCAAAGAAAAAAGTACCAAGAGGAAGCCAGGCGGAAGCAAAAGCCAGGAGAAATCGCTTGAAGGGCCAGTTGTAGACCTCTTTTGCATAGTATGCCAATCCGACATAGGCTACAAACAGGAAGCCATGTGCGGATCCCGTATACTTCACCGCCAGGGGCATTCCGAAGTAATATTTCAGGGGCATCGCTATCAACAAAAGGATTAAAAATGAAGCGCCCTCTGCAATACCAATTTTTCTCAACAGCTTGATGGTTCCTGTGCTCATGCTCAATAAATTTTGATAAAATTAAGTTGTTTTCTGCTGTTTGAATCCGGGATGGAAACGATTTAAGGTATCCCTGAGGAAATTCCTGTCGAGGTGGGTATAAATTTCTGTGGTGGTAATGCTTTCATGGCCCAACATTTCTTGCACAGCCCTCAGGTCTGCACCGCCTTCCACCAGGTGTGTGGCAAAAGAATGCCTGAACGTATGGGGTGAAATGCTTTTTTGGATGTTGGCTTTCAAGGCCAGGTCCTTGATGATGTAAAAGACCATCACCCTGGACAGTTTGCCCCCGCGCCTGTTGAGAAAAAGGATGTCTTCACATCCTTTTTTCTCAGGAAAATGAACCCTGATCCGGTGCAGGTAAATCTGTATGTACTTGATGGCATCTGTCCCAATGGGAATCAACCTTTCCTTGTCTCCTTTGCCAATTACCCTGATGAATCCAATGTCGAGGTAAAGATGAGATCTTCTCAAGTTGATCACTTCGCTAACCCGCAGCCCACAACTGTAAAGGGTTTCAAGCAAGGCCTTGTTTCTTCCCCCTTCTTGCTTGCTCTGGTCTATTTGTGCGATGAGCAATTCAATCTCTTCGAATGTCAAGGTATCTGGCAAGGTTTTTTTCAACTTTGGGGCAGAGAGGAGTTCTGTAGGATCGTTTTTGGTGATTTCTTCCTGGGCGCAATACCGATAAAATGCTTTGATGCCTGAGATGATTCTTGCCTGGGATCTTTCACTCATCCCCAGTGCTGAAATCCATTTGATGTATTCCTGGAGGTCTTTCAGGGAAATGCCTTCCGGGCCAGCCTTGATTCCACTGAGTTGCATGAACTGGATCAGCTTCTCCAGGTCCAGTCCATAAGCATCAATAGTATTGGGGGAAAGCGATTTTTCCAGCTGGAGGTGAACCAAAAAGCCTTTTTTGAATGCATCCCACATTTTTCTTTGTTTAGGTTCATTTTAGATGAATGGTTAATTCCATTAAATTCGCAATTCAATATTGCCAATTATTCAAACAGCCACTGCACACCATGGAACCCATCAACCTTCGTTCTTTCAAAGTCAAAGTAAGCAAGAACAAACGTAAAATGAAACTCTTTCTTTCGAGGCTTGAAAAAAATGTGCCAAGAAGATTGGATACTATTGCGGCAGAAGTGGACAAAGAAGTATGGCAAGAGGTGGATTGCCTTACCTGTTCAAACTGTTGCCGGTCGATGACCCCAACATTTACAAAAAAAGATACCGAACGTATTGCAGCCCATTTCAACCAGACCCCGGATGAATTCAGGGAAAAGTGGCTGTACAAAGACAAGAAGGGGGATTGGATGAATACCAAAACACCTTGCCAGTTCCTGGACCTCAAAACAAACATGTGTTCAATTTATACCATCCGTCCAGAGGATTGTGCAGGCTTTCCCCATCTTGCAAAAAAGAAGATGACGGATTATATTCATGTTCACAAGCAGAACATTGAGTATTGTCCTGCCACCTACAAAATGGTAGAGAAGATGCAATTGCGGTTTGAAGGAAAGCTATAAAAGGCCTGAATTAGAAAGGATAGCCAATGGCAAATTGAAAAGTAGGTTTGTTCCAAACATTGTTCACAAACCAGCCACCTGAACTTGTCGAATAGAAGCGCTCTATGTTTGCATTTCCCTTGTTATCTGGGCCATATCTGGGATCCTTTATGGGAAAGCCAAGGTCAAACCGCAACAGGAAATAACTGAAGTCCACCCTGGCGCCAAAACCACTCGCAACGGCGATTTCCTTGCCCAGACGATCCAGGCGAAAGCCTGCATTTTTTAAAGTATTGTTGAGGTCATTCCTGAACCAGATATTTCCAATATCGGTGAATGCTGCACCGCGCATCCAAAATCCATAAAACTGGAATAGATTGAAACGGTACTCGATGTTTCCCTCAAGTTGCATGTCTGCATATTTGTCATTAAAAGTACCCGCTGCCACTGTATCATAAAAAACATTTGAACCGATACCCAGTTTCCTGATGGCCCAACCCCTCATGCTGTTGGGGCCGCCTGCAATGAAACTCTTGAAAAATGGCAGGGTCACTTCTCCCTTTTTCGACCCTGTGGTAAGTGCCAAGCCCGCTCCTGCGTAGGCTCGCAGGTGAAGGCTGCTATTGTTGTGTGAAACGATGTGTTTGAACTCAACGTCCATTTTGAAGAACCGGTATAGGTCAGAGAGGGTCTTTCCCTCTTTTGTTTGGTTGTACAACAGTGCCCCCGTAACCAAACCACTTTCTTCTGCATAAATTTTCAGCAGGTTGATTTTCTTGGTATTGTTGGGCGTGAGGTTCTTGTTGAATATGGCATTCATTCCAATAATCAAACCATTGTTGTAGGTATACAGCAGGAGAGGAAAACTGCTGATGGATTCGAGGAAAAGACTGTCGGCCTTGAACCGGGTATTTTCAAAATTGATGGGCCTGAATTGCCATGATGTGTAAGGATTGGGTTTCCATTCGTATCCCAGAAATGTATTGAACGTTTTCAATTGAAAAAACCGGAACCTGTCAATATAGGAATAGTCTGCAGATGCAATTGTCTTGGCTTGCTGAAAATAGGATTTGAACTTTTTGCCAACAGGGGCAACAAGCCATGGAAAGGTCAGCCTGTTGGTTAATGTAACTTCTCCGGAAAGAATTTTTTTGAAGTTGTTGAACTCAATACCTGTTCTGAGGTTGTTCTCCAGTTGAATGGCTCTTTTGCCAATGTTCCTGTTCCTCAAGGTGAAGTTGGTGGCCAAACCAACACGTCCACTGCCTACCTGAATCAATTGTGAGGTATTGATGATGCTGCTTCCTTCCAGGTCGATGCTGAAAAATTGTCTTTTGGCAGGCTGAAGTTTCATTACATAGTTGATCTCCCTCTTTTTCTCATCTGTTTCACTGCTCACATTGATGTTCTGCCATGCCCCAAGCTTGTTGAAATTGTTCAACGTCTTGCTGTAATTGTCTCTTTTGTAAACGGCTCCGGGTTGCAATAAAATATTGCTTCGGATGAAGTTGTCGTTAAAGGTATTGTGAAGAGCGTGGATGGTGATGCCACTGGAATCCTTATTGGTAATGGCTCTTATTGTGTCAGCATCTTCCGCCTTTTGGTCGGGATAAACCAGCAATTCACCAATGGTGTAGGCAATAAAATGACTGGAGTCCCTGTTAGCCCTCAACCGCAGGTAAAGATCAACGCCTGGTTGTTTTGATTTGATAGATGCTTTGGCCATCCTGGAAGCATATTCGAAAGGATCAAGGGTTGCATCCAGCAGTTCGGTATAATTGGTGTCAATTTCAGCAATGATGTCTTCTTTGGATATTTTTTGGTACCCCTGGTTCTGAAAAATATCCGTCAGCCTGCTGATTTCCTGATCAATCGCACCATAGTCAAATGCCGATCCTTTTTTGAGCAAAGCTGTTTTCGCTGATTCACTAGCGATCGCCTGTAATGTTGAATCAGGAAAAGCATAAATGACAGTGTCAAATCTATACCTAGGGCCTGCAACAACTGTAAAATTGGAAACCGTCCTTTGTTGTTTTTTCTTCTTGATGATTACGCTAGTATCAAACCTGATCTCAGCTCTCCTGAAGCCAATACTGCTCATCAGGTTTTTCATGTTGAATACCGATTGCTTTAAAGGCGCTTCAGAAAAAATCGTAGGATTTTCCATGACCGAAACCGGGATGAAAAACGGAAAAGAAGGCCATGGGATTTTTGATGCCACCCTGATCTGGGCACTGTCATCAATTTGGGCGAGGAGCCTGTTTTTTATATCAGCCTTTTCATCCCTTGAAAGATTGGCTTCAATTTTTATGTTATTTTCGAAATAGAAAGGCCTGTTTTCCGAATATTGCCTTACAACAGTACAAGAAGTTCCTGTCAGCACAAGTACTGTCAGCACTGTAATGAAATATTGGAGTAATCGAATCAACAGGACTGTGTTTAAATTGAAACAAGATGATCGCTAAAGCGGATGTCAAATATATTCAAAGTTTAGCCCATAAAAAATTCAGGGAAGAAGAGGGGCTCTTTGTTGTGGAAGGCGTGAAGATGGTAGAAGAGTTGTTGGAGGAAAAGCCTGCTGCCATCAAAAAGATTTTTGCAATCGATGGATGGTCAAGGCGACACGCATCATCCCTGCCTCCTGCAATCGATGTGCAAGTGCTGGAAGACTTTGAATTGAACAAGATTTCATCATTGCAAACACCCAACGAAGTCCTCGCACTGGTTCAGATTCCACAGCCTACAATTTCAGGTTTTGTGCCAAAAGGCATAACCCTGGTGCTCGATCAGGTCCAAGATCCGGGGAATTTGGGTACCATCATCCGATCCTGCGATTGGTTTGGTGTTGAAAATATCATCTGTTCCAACGATACGGTAGATGCATACAACCCCAAAGTTGTACAATCCGCCAAGGGCAGCCTCTTGCGGCCCACCATTTACTATACAGCATTGGAGGAATTTCTTTCCGATGTTCCCAATATGCCTGTTTATGCAGCTGTGCTGGATGGTGATTCCATCGGACAAGCAGTCTTTGAAATGCCTTGCATGCTATTGATTGGAAATGAATCAAAGGGCCTTTCTTCGGTGATCAGGGCATTTGCAACAAAGGCCATCACCATCCCCAGAAAAGGAAAAGCTGAATCTTTGAATGCCGGTGTGGCAACAGCAGTCATTCTATCAGCAATGACAAATTAATTATTTGAATTGCAGGGCTCTTGAAGGATTGATTTTTCTGCTGATCATGGACGGGAGAATGAGAATCAACATGGAAATGGCAAAGGTGCCTACCATAATCATGATCACCTGTCCATAATCAATGGCCACCGGTGCAGTCCGTACATAATAGGCCTCTTCATTGAGCTTGATCAGTTCGCCATATTGTTGCAGGTGACAGAGGGCAAGACCAATGATTGTTCCCAGCAGAATGCCTATTCCAGCAATCCAGGATCCATAGATGATAAAGATTCTTTGAATGATCCCGTTCCGCGCACCAAGTGCTTTTAACAGGGCAATCATGGGGGTTCTTTCCAACAGCAGGATGATCAGGCAGGTGATAAGGTTGATCACTGCAATGATGGTCATGACGGTGATTAAGATGTACTTGTTGGTGTTCTGAAGGTTGAGCCAATCAAATATTTCAGGTGAAATTTCTTTCAAGGTGAGGGCATTCCAGCCTGTTGGTATGAAATTGAAAACCCCCACAGCCGTTGAATCCATTGTTGAAGGGTCTTTCACATCCAGTTCGTAACCACCAATTTGGGATTTGTTCCAGTCATTGAGTTGTTGAATCAATTGAATATCGCCAATGGCATATACCTTGTCATAAACATCGATGCCTGTTCTGTATATCCCTGATACCTTCAGTTTTCTGGTCCTTGGCATTGCGCCATTTTCCTGGATAAAATAGATCAGCAAACTGCGTCCGGTGTCTATCCCCAGTTGATTGGCGGTATATTCAGACAAAACAAGTTGACCAGACTTTGTGCTGTCGTCTAGTGCTGGCCAGTTTCCCCTGACCAGGAACCGGTCAATCTTTTTGAAGGGATAGGATGCCGTAACACCCTTCAACAGCACGCCTTCAATGGTGCCATTGGCATTCAGGATCGCGGATCGGGTGGCAAATGGGCTGACTGAGAGGATATTTGGATGGGCTTCCATCATTTTTTCGATGGTATCATTTCTGTTGATTGGTTCTTCTTCGGCAATCGTAGACCTCATGGGTTCATAGTGTTGCACCCGCATGTGCCCCCAGAAGCCAAATACTTTCTCTGCCACAATTTTCTGGAATCCATTGATAAACGAAAGGGCAACAATCATGGCTGCAACACTGATGGTGGTTGCCGTGATTGAAATACGCATGATAAAGGTCGAAAATGACTTTTTTCTGCCGGTGAAGAGTTTTCTTGCTATGCGAAGTGAAAGATTCAATGGATATGCTTCTCGGGTAAAAATACAAATCAATTATTGATTAAATTCGTCAAACAATCATTCCCCATGTTCAAGACACTGTTTTTCTTCAGTTTCATTTCTCTTGCGGCAGTGTCTGTATTCGCCCAACGGCAGCCTGATCAGGTATTCAATCCTGCCATCAAAACCATCAAACTGACAAAATTTGGGGATCCTGTGTCATATCCCATCATCAACCTGAATTCATCAGATTTGCTTGAACTGAATTTTGACGATATGGCCGGAGGGGTTAAAAATTATTTCTATACCTATGTCCTTTGCAATGCCGATTGGACACCGGTGCAGTTGAGTTATTTTGACTATGTAAAAGGGTATACACAGGTGAGGATTTCAACCTACCGCAATGCTTCGATCGCTTTGACAAAGTATACCCATTATCAGGCCAATTTCCCTGATCGGAATTGCATGCCTACCAAGTCTGGAAATTATTTGCTCAAGGTTTTTGTTAACGGCGATACCAGCAAACTGGCCTTCACCAAAAGATTCCTTGTGGTGGACCAAAAAATCAGCATGGCCGCACAGGTACTGCAGCCTTTCAACCAACAGTATTACATGACCCATCACCGGTTGCAGGTTCAATTGGATACCAAGAATTTTGATATCCGTTATCCGCAACAACAAGTGCGGGTAAATGTTTTGCAGAATTACCGTTGGGACAATAACCTGACGCTGGTTTCACCCACTTTCATCAAGCAGGACATGTTGCAATACAGCAACGAAAATGAGATGATCATGCCCGCTGGCAAAGAGTTCCGATGGCTCAACCTCAGGAGTTTCAGGCTGCTGGGTGATCGGGTAAGAAGACAGGAAAATACAGACAGCAGCTTTAAATTGTTTGTGAAAGAAGACCAGCAAAGAATGCCCCGTCAGTATTTTTATTACAGAGACCTGAATGGACTTTTCATCAACGAGACCATTGAAAACATCAATCCACTGTGGAATGCAGATTATGCCAGGGTTCATTTTAGTTTCAAGCCTCCTGGAGGCCTCCCCATCAGGAATGGTCAGCTCGTCATCATGGGAGAGCTTTCCAATTACGGAAAAGATCCGGATGCAACCATGACCTTTAACAATGAAACCGGAAATTATGAGGCCAGTTTATTCCTCAAACAGGGCTACTATGATTACCAGTATGCCATCAAAGAAAAGATGGATGGCAGGGATAAATTCAGTACAACCCTGACTGAAAATGATACCTGGGAAACAGAAAATATGTACATGGTCTTGGTCTATTTTCGGCCACTGGGGGGGCGTTACGACGAACTGATTGGCATCAGGCAATTCAATAGCCAATTCAATCGTGCACTTCGATAAAAGTTGTATATTTGCACCGGCAGGTCTTACACGACCAGCTCCTGCTGACTCCCCCAGGACCGGAAGGTAGCAAGGGTAAGTGGTTGAGCGGTGCGATGTAATCAACCTGCCATTTTTTTGCCCTCATTTCGGCAGTTCTTTTTATCCTTTTGTTATCTTGCCGATTCAAATACATTCACATGAAATTTTTTGTTGATACCGCCAACCTCTCCCATATCAAGGAAGCAGCTGATCTTGGAATCCTTGATGGTGTAACCACCAACCCCTCACTGATGGCCAAAGAAGGCATCAAGGGGACTGAAAACATCCTCAAGCATTATGCAGACATCTGCGCACTGGTGGATGGTGATGTGAGTGCTGAAGTATTGTCTACTGATTTCGAATCAATGGTTGCAGAAGGAAAAGCATTGGCTGCCATTCATCCCAATATTGTGGTAAAGGTGCCCATGATCAAGGATGGCATCAAGGCCATCAAATGGTTTACCGACAATGGTATCCGCACCAATTGCACCTTGGTATTTTCTGCTGGTCAGGCTATCCTAGCAGCAAAAGCAGGTGCAGCCTATGTTTCGCCATTCATTGGCCGTATTGATGACAGCAGCTGGGATGGTATCCAACTGATTGAACAATTGGCACATATTTTCATGGTACAGGGTTTTGAAACGGAAATCCTGGCGGCTTCCATCAGGAATCCATTGCATATCGTTAGAGCCGCTGAAGCTGGCGCGCATATCTGTACTTGTCCTTTGAGTTCCATCCTTGGATTGCTCAAGCATCCTTTGACGGATATTGGACTGGCGCAGTTTCTGGAAGATGCTAAAAAAATGTAGATCGAATCATTTCACTGGATCAACAGTCCTTACAAATTCCACCAATAGTTGAATTTCAATACCAGGGCCCTGTTCTTGACATTGAATGGGGCAGGGAAGTAATTATCTGTATACACGATATACAGGTCTGATGCAGGCTTGTACCGCCATTGGAACCTGGTGTTGAGGTTGATGTTTTTCTGCTGGTTATTGTACTGGATAAATGTTGTAAAAAACAGGGTATTGGTGAATGTAACGTCTATCCTGGGGCCCACCAGCCAAAATGTGGTTTTGTTCCAAGGGCTTTGCATCGAGATTTGGTTATAGCTTGCACTCAAAGCGGCGCTGACAAAAGGCTGAAAGCGGTATCCCATTTCAGCACTGACAAAACGCCTCAATCCATTTTGATAGTAGCCTCCAAACCTGGTGGAAAAAGCATAAGTAAACAGCTGTTGGGGCTTAGACACAAATTCAGTACCTGTTGCCCTCCAATGGTGTTTCGTTCCCCGGGCAAGGGTATCCTTGTTGAAATTCGTTGGGTCAAAAGGCTGCAGCAACTGTACATAATCATAGGCAATCCATTGTGTAAAGGTTGCCTGGTTCCTCAGCGTTAGGGTATAGGCCAGGAAACTGGTGTTGTCGGTAAGCCTCAACCTGTCTGTATAATAGTTGTAGCTGCTGAGTTTAAGGGAGTGGCTGGTGATTTTCTTGTTTCTGCTGAAAAATGTTCTTGTGATGCCTGGAGTAAGCTTGATGAAATCCTTGCGGGGAACATATCCCACTTCGGCGTTGTAGTTTTT
>CANHSD010000056.1 GCA_947463105.1 Chitinophagaceae bacterium | reverse complement strand
CAGTGTCGCATTTTTAAAGTTTGAGGCAGATAAAAGTGACATCAGAAGGGCAGTGGCTTATGATACTACTGTTGTCAATGCGTTGAATGATGTTACACAGATTTGGAAGTTTTATGATTTGGACCCAATCACAGCAAAGCCCAAATATCCTATCAGGGCGGAGAGCAATGTAAAGCTTCCATTGTACCGTACCGCAGATGTTCTGCTGCTGAGGGCTGAAGCACTGAACAAGACAGGAGACAAAGCAGGTGCTTTTGCAATCCTCAATAAAATCCGGACATTGCGCAAAGCAAAGCTGCTGGTTCCAACTGCTTTCACAACGGTTGAAAGTGTTGAGAATGCCATTTTGGATGAAAGGCAAATGGAATTGTTTGCTGAAAGTAGGCGTTGGTTTGATCTTGTCAGAACGGGCAAGGTCCTGTCTGCCATGGATCCCCTGATCAGAAAAAGGCAGCGCTATCTGAGGCTGATTGAAACAGGGTTTACGGATCCTAGAAAAATCTTGTGGCCCATTTCGCGAGATGCCCTTACCCGTAATGCTCTTCTCACCCAAAATGCGCCATATTCAGAATAATTGTCAACGTTTAAAATTGTATCAAATGAAAAATATACATCAACCAAGGTTTTCAACCTTTATCGTATTACTTCTTTCGGGTTTTGTACTGATTGCAGGTACCGGGTGTAAGAAAATGCTTGGACTGAAATTGCAACAGAGTGTTGATCATGTCACCTCAACACTTGATCCCCGCATCAACAAGACTGCGCTGGAATATCTCCAGGACAGGAGCTATAAAAGTCCTACCGACACTATCTTTAACCTGATGTACCAGGGACTCAGGTATGCAGGGATTGATACAATGGAATATGCAAAAACAAACAGGACCTTCATTTTTCTGCACAACGATGCCATTAGGAGAATTTCAGCTGGAAGGCCAACTGCTGATTGCTTTTTTGGCAGGTATACAATTCCTGGTAAAACTGTGACGAAGTGGTCTGATTATCCTGTTTCCTTTGTGAAGAACTATTTTCTCTATCTTATTTCAGAGGGCCAGTATACCTTCGAAACACTGACTCCAGATAATACAGCCATGCAAACCCTGATGCCCAAAAATGTTGATCCGTTGAACCCGGATGCTTCGATGGTATTGCGGGTGGTCAATGACAGGGATTCAAAGATCAGGGTCAATGATTTTCCTGAAACCATCTCTTACACGACACAGCGGTTTACCTTGATTAGAACAGGGGGTATCATCAGCAAAAGTGGCCCTATCCATGTGGCAGACCGTGTGATCGAATACAGGGTTAAATAGCCATATAATATTTTAGAACAGGCAATGAATTATTTAACGGTCCATTCATTACCTTAGCGAGCAGTAAATTATTCATTTTAATCAGTACAGATGAAACAGCCCATTTTTTTTAAGCCAGTACTTGTCTTGTTCTTTTCTTGTTTTTGCATGCTGTCTCATGCCCAGTCGAGCAAAAAAGAAATGGAACAGATGATTGATCAGCAGTTCAAGTTGGCTGCTAGTCAATATAAAATCCTGGAAAAAAATGTACCTGATTCCATGATGCCCAAAACGGTGAACAAGAATACAGGCAAGGTGGAGTCGAGCAATACTAAATGGTGGTGCAGTGGTTTTTTTCCCGGCAGCCTTCTTTACATTTATGAGCATACCAATGATCAGGACGTTTTGAAGATTGCACAAAAAAGACTGGCCATCCAGGAAAAGGAAAAGCATTATACCGGTAACCACGATCTTGGATTCATGATGTATTGCAGTTTTGGTAATGCATACAGGTTGTTCAAGAGGCCAGGGGATAAGGCTACCATCGATACCGCAGCAGCTTCCCTGACCACCCGTTACAGGCCACAAATCAAATCCATCCAAAGCTGGAACAAGAACCAGAATTTCAATTGCCCGGTGATCATTGACAACATGATGAACCTAGAGCTGTTGTTGTGGGTGTCCCAAAATGGCGGAGACCAACGCTTCCGTGAAGTGGCCATCAATCATGCCAACAGCACGCTAGCCAATCATTACAGGCCTGATCACAGTGCATTTCATGTGTTGGATTATAACCTGGAGACGGGAAAATTTATTGGTAAGAATCATCAGGGATACAATGATGCTTCTGCATGGTCCCGTGGTCAGGCATGGGGCTTTTATGGCTTTACCATGATGTACAGGTTCGTAAAAGACGAGAAATATCTTCAGCAGGCACGTGATATTGCTCAATTCATGTTGAACCATCCCAATATGCCCACTGATAAGATTCCTTACTGGGATTTCAATGCACCCACTATTCCCAATACATTGAGGGATGCCTCTGCAGCCTCTATCATTGCTTCAGGTTTGCTAGAATTGTCCAGGTATACCAAAGGCAAGGAGAGCAGCAATTATGTTGATGTCGCAAAACAGATTATTGTGAAACTGGCATCAGATGAATACCTGGCAAAACCAGGTGATAATGGCGGATTTCTGCTGAAACATGGGGTTGGATTCTTCAATGCCAATTCAGAAGTTGACCAGCCGTTGACATACGGAGACTATTACTTCCTGGAAGCCATGCACCGCTACAAAGAGTGGATATTGAAATGAACGAGGCTTAGATGCCCTTCATGATGGCTTTGATGGTTTCTTTGTGTTGTGCGCTGACACCAACTACGGGTAGCCTGAATGTCTCTTTTACAACCCCCAGTTCTCCAAGATAGGTTTTTACGCCGCTGGGACTTCCTTCAGCGAACATAGACTGAATAACGGGAAGCATTTGTTCATGTGTCGGACGCGCTTCAGCAAACTTGCCTTCGAGACAGAGATTGACCATGGCTGAAAACTCCTTAGGATATGCATTGGCCAAAACAGATATCACACCGATGGCACCGCAGGCGATGAGTGGCAGGGTGATGCCATCGTCTCCGCTGATCACCTCAAATCCTTCAGGTTTGTCTTTGATGATTTGCATGATCTGCTCCATGTTGCCTGATGCTTCTTTTGTAGCGATGATATTTTTGCAGGCAGCGGCAATGCGAAGGGTAGTGGCCGTACTTACATTCATCCCTGTCCTTCCGGGCACATTGTACATGATCAGTGGCAGTGGGGCCGCCTCACTAAGTGCTTTGTAATGTTGAAAAATGCCTTCTGCGTTGGGTTTGTTATAATATGGGCTTACTGAAAGAATCGCACTATAGCCTGTAAGGTCAAAAGCTGAGAAAGCTTCTATGACGGCCCTTGTATCGTTACCGCCTATACCGGCCACAAGTTTTACCCTGCCCATATTGAACTTGTTCACCAGGGTAAATACAAGTTGTTTTTCTTCTTTGTTCAAGGTCGCATTCTCACCTGTAGTTCCAAGAGCCACGAGATAATCAACCTTGCCATTGATTAGGTGTTCCACCAATTTTTCGATTCCTGATTGGTCAATATCTCCGTTTTCTAAAAATGGCGTCACAATGGCGACACCTGTGCCCGAAAATGGGTGCTTGGTCATTGTAAATAATTATGAAACTTGATTGGAGATTTCTTCCCACCTGCCCATGTTGGAGAATTTTTCAATGCGCTGGTCAATGCGGGTTTCGGGATCTATTTCTTTTAACTCGGCTATGGCTTTTACAACCTGTTCTTTCATCATGGCGGCCGCCTCATCATGGTTCCAATGCGCACCTCCCAGCGGTTCTGGGATCACCCCATCCACCAAGCCAAATCCAAGCATGTGCTCAGAGGTTAATTTCAGCTCATCGGCAGCTTTTTCCTTGTGGTCCCAGCTTCTCCAAAGGATTGAGCTGCAGCTTTCAGGAGAAATCACTGTATACCAGGTGTTTTCCATCATGTATACTTTATCTCCAACACCAATGCCCATTGCCCCGCCACTGGCCCCTTCACCAATGATAACGCAGATGACGGGAACCTTGAGGCGAAGCATTTCAAAAATGTTTTTTGCGATGGCTTCTCCCTGTCCTCTTTCCTCTGCTTCAATGCCGGGGAATGCTCCCGGGGTATCAACCAATGTTATGACGGGCTTGTTGAATTTTTCTGCCAGCTTCATCAACCTAAGGGCTTTACGATAGCCTTCGGGGTTGGCCATCCCAAAATTCCGAAGTTGGCGTGTTTTGGTATTGTTTCCTTTCTGCTGGCCAAGGATCATGACGGTGTTCCCATCAATTTTTCCAAATCCACCCACAATGGCTTTATCATCTCTATAATTCCTGTCGCCATGCAATTCCACAAAGTCTGTGCAAATCCTTTCTATATAAGAGAGGGTATAAGGCCTGTCAGGATGCCTGCTCAGCTGAACTTTTTGCCAGCTGGTGAGATTTTGCGTGATTTCTTTCTTTTTGTCCTGAATTTTTTCTTCCAGCTGACGGACGGAGTCCGAAAGGTCAATCTTGTTCTTTTCTGCCGTCAGGTTGATTTGATCAATCTGATCATACAGGTCCTTGATTGGCTTTTCAAAATCCAAAAACTGTCTTGAGTTGTTTTCTCCCATGGATTCAATTTAGATTTCTGCGGGTGATAAAGGTAATAAAATTTCTCTCAACCGGCTGTGCATGTTCAAATCCAAGGGTTCAATTTCTATGATTCAACAAAAACGCTGCATTGACAGATTTTTTTTGTTAATAAAAAAAATACTAATATTGAATACTAATAAAAAGAACAAAACATTGCTTATGTCCATCTTATCAAGCCTGAGGACTGGGATAAAATCCCATCTTCCATCCCTTCTTTTATTGTTAATGCTGCTCCCATTTATTTCCTTTGGACAGCAGAAAACCATTACTGGTACTGTAAAGGATGATGCTGGAGAATTGCTTTCCAACATTTCCGTAGTGATCAAAAAGAAAACTACAGGAACAACCACAGATGCAAAAGGAAACTTCAAAATCAGTGCTGCCGTCGGGGATGAAATTCTCTTTACGTCAGCGGGTCATGATGAATTTTCACTGAAAGTAGATGCCCGAAATGAGTATATCATTGCCCTCAAACCCAAGACATCGGCCCTGAATGATGTTGTGGTAGTGGGTTATGGCCGCCAGAAAAAAGTAAACCTGGTGGGTGCCGTTTCTCAGGTTAATGTTGATGACAAAATTGTCAGCCGTGCATTGCCGAATGTGTCTTCCGCTTTGACGGGTCTTGTGCCTGGCTTGCAGGCAGTACAGTCTTCGGGTATGGCAGGTAACAACGAAGCAAGCCTTATCATCAGGGGTCTTGGAACGGTTAACAACGCAAGTCCATTGATAGTTGTGGATGGTATGCCCGATGTAGACATTAACAGGATCAACCTTAATGATGTGGAATCTATTTCTGTTTTGAAGGATGCAACTTCAGCATCGGTTTATGGATCAAGGGCTGCGAATGGAGTAATTCTCATTACAACCCGCAGTGGAAAAGGAGCCAAGAAAACATCCCTGAACTTTACCAGCAACAATTCAATGGTGGCACCTACACGAGGATTGGATTTTATGGATGATTATTCCCGGGCATTAACACTGCAGCAACAAAGAGCTGCTGTAAGTACCCTTGCTGGTAACCAATTGTTCAAGTTGGGAACCGTTGATGAGTGGTTGGCAAAATCCATGATTGACCCAGTTAAATTCCCCAATACCGATATTTGGGATATCATTCTCAGGCCTGGTATGTACAACAACTACAACTTGTCTGCAACTGGAGGAAGCGACAACAATAACTTCTTTGTATCAGCAGGGGTGAAGGATGAGAAAGGCTTGCAGATCAACAATGATTACAAGCAATACAACGCACGTTTCAACTTTGATTCTAAAATCAAGAACAACATGAACGTGGGATTCCGCTTCAATGGTAACTGGTCTACTTTTAGGTCGGCACTTTCTGAGGGGTTCAACGATCCTGATGCATCCAATACCGCTGGTAATGACATGCAGTATGCCATTGCTGGTATCCTCCCCTATGATCCAAAGACCGGATATTATGGGGGGGTAATGGCCTATGGAGAAGACCCACAGGCTTATAACCCTTATACCTTGTACATCAACAGCCCTTCACAGAACAACAGGCAAGAGGCCAATACCCAGTTGTATTATGACTGGACGCCCATCAAAGGGCTGACGGCAAGGATTGACTACGCATTAAACTATTACAACCAGTTCTCCTGGTCTGCCAATACGCCTAATCAGGCCTATAATTTCCAAACAGAATCTTTTGGTAGCAGGGTTTACGTTGGACAGAATGCGGGTATTTCCAACAGCACCAGCACTGGTTTCAAGACCTTGCTCAATGGACGTTTGAACTACAACACCAAGATTGGCAAAGACCATGATATTGCTGCTGTTGTTGTATACAATGAGGAATATTGGTTTAACCGTTCTCAGGGCAGCTCAAGGAACGACAGGTTGCATCCTAGTTTATCTGAGGTAAATGCTGCTTTGACGGATATTCAATCCACCAGTGGTTCTTCAAATGAAGAGGGTCTTCGGTCTTATATTGGAAGATTCAACTATACTGGATTTAACAAGTACTTGTTTGAAGCCAACTTCAGGGTGGATGGTTCATCCAAGTTTCTTCCAGGAAGCAGATTCGGATTTTTCCCTTCTGCAGCTGTGGGCTGGAAATTTACTGAGGAGAAATTTATTCAAAAATTCACTGATAAGTTTCTCACCAGTGGTAAGTTCAGGGCTTCTTATGGTAGTTTGGGTAACAACAGTGGTGTAGGCCGATATGAGCAGCAGGAAACGCTTGCCAACCTGAACTATGTCCTTGGTACTTCCGTTCAAAGAGGTTTCGCCAACAATAAAATGATCAACAGGTTCTTGTCCTGGGAAACAACAACCGTCCTCAATATTGGTCTTGATCTTGCTTTCATGCGCAATCGACTTACAGCTGCGGTTGACTATTATGATCGTTTGACAACCGGTATGAACAGGCCTTCAGAATTTTCAACCTTTCTCAGTGCTGCTTACAGCCCGGCACCAAGGACCAATATCGGTAACCTCAGGAACAGGGGTGTTGAAATTGATTTGGCTTGGAAAGACAGGATTGGAAAACTGCAATATGGCTTTAACCTGAATGGAGCATTCAATACCACCAATCTTGAGAAATGGAACCAGTTGTTGTTGAGAGGCAACGTTTTCCTTGAAATGCCTTATCAGTTTGTTTATTCTTATGTGGACAATGGTATCGCACAAAGTTGGGCCGATGTTTATAATACAACTCCGCAAGGTGCGGCTCCCGGTGATTTGCTGATGAAAGATTTGAATGGTGACGGACGGATTACAGCCGATGACAGAAAAGCATATCCTACGCTTCAGCAAGAGAGACCAACCACTACCTTTGCAATTAATTCCTATGTGGCTTACAAAGGTTTCGACTTTACAGTTTTCTTGCAAGGTGCTGCAGGCAGAAAAGACTATTGGCAGACCATCTACAACAATACCAATTTCCCCACTGCCCGTTATGCTTCATCATGGGAACACTGGACCAACCCCTGGTCTTGGGACAACCGTGATGGACTCTGGCCAAGATTGGGTGGAAGTGGCAACAACAGAAACCAAACGAGTTTTTGGTTGGATGACATGAGCTATCTGCGGGTGAAGAACCTTCAATTGGGCTATACTGTTCCTGTCAAACTGCTTTCACGATTGGGTGTAACCAACCTGAGGATTGTAGGCTCTGCTGAAAACATTGGAACCCTTAGTGCTTTCAGAGGATTGGATCCTGAAAAGCA
The DNA here is from genome assembly GCA_947463105.1 of Chitinophagaceae bacterium. Taxonomy (GTDB): domain Bacteria; phylum Bacteroidota; class Bacteroidia; order Chitinophagales; family Chitinophagaceae; genus Pollutibacter. The sequence goes on along the minus strand of CANHSD010000056.1, from coordinate 5,536 downwards.
GGGAGACGATAACAATGTTTACCCAATCAACAAGTCTTACTCTTTGGCCATTAACCTTAGTTTCTAAATTTTGTGATGATGAAAAAAATATTCAATACTTCAACAATAGCATTGGTCCTCCTTATTTCAGGAATCCTTGTTCTTCCAACGTCTTGTAAGAAAGATTTGCTTGATCAAACACCAACTGGTGAACTGGCTGCAGTAAACTTCTGGAAAACTGATGCAGATGCAACAACAGCGCTCATGTCTGCCTACGCTGCAGCAAGGGCTGTATTTGACCGTGACTATTATTTTGAGGGTCATGGAGAATTTACCCGGGTCAGGGGAACCAGTGCAACCAGCGGAAGCATTTTACGTGGGGATGCGTATCAAGGCGGCAGCTATGGTCCTTCAGGCTATGGCGCAGGATTTGATAAATATTTCAGTTATTTATACGGTACTGTTAACAGGACCAATTATGTAATTGAAAACATCAACAAAAGGATGATTCCGGGTGCTACAGGCGCCAATCTCGCTTCATTGGAAAGCATCATCGCTGAAGCACGATTGCTCCGCGGCATGACCTATTTCAGGTTGATATCCATGTGGGGTGATGTACCCTACATTGGTAGAATCATCTATGATAACAACGAAGTGAAGGACATTAAGAGACTTCCCATTACTCAGGTGAAGGATTCAATCCTTGCTGACTTTGACTATGCCGTAGCAAAATTACCAGCCAAACCTTCTGCCCTCGGCCGTGCGGCAAAACCAGCTGCACTTTCATTCCGTGGAAAGCTGAACCTTTATTGGGCAAGCTGGAAGAAAAATGGATGGCCTGAATTGGAAGGGTTTACCCAGAATCCTGCTGAAGCACAAGCCGCATTTGCTGCTGCAGCTGCTGATTTCAAATCTGTGATCAATGATTATGGCCTCACCTTGTACAAAAACGGTGATCCTGGGCAAATCGATGCTTTGGGTAAGGCTGATATCCTCCCCAATTATTTCGAGTTGTTTACACCCAAAGCAAATGGAGCAGCTGAGATGATCATGGTATTCACGCACTCCGGAACTCCAACCAACCCTTCACAGGGTGAAGAATTGATGCGTGACTTCTCTGGTCGTACTGTTGAGGGTTCACAGTGCTGGACAGCTCCAAGGTATGAGATTGCTGACCGTTACCAGTTGACCACAACAGGAGATTTTGCACCCAAGATGGTTCAGTTGAATCCAACCACCAATCCTGCTGCCAGAACCACTTTGAATTCTGCAGTTAATCCCAATTCATATGCCAACAGGGATTACAGGATGAAATCCACCATCATGTGGGACTACGAAATGTGCATAGGTTTGACCTCGTTAAAGTCTACTGGATTTGCTCCTTTCATCTATCAGTCATGGGCTGCCAACGTCACCATCGGTGGTGTCAAATACATCAGCTACAATACTGATGGTTCCAACTCAGGATATGTATTCAGGAAGTTTGTAAGAAATTATGAAGGCCTTGGAAGAAGTGAAGGTGATTATGCTTACCCCGTTATGCGCCTTGCTGATGTGTTTCTGATGTATGCTGAAGCTTCCAATGAAGTAAGTGGGCCTCTGGCAGATGCAATCGCTGTGGTTAACCAGGTGCGTCGCCGTGGAAATCTTCCCGCCTTGGCCCCCTCAAAATATTCCAGCAAGCAAACATTTTTTAATGCCATTGAGCAGGAGAGGATCATTGAACTGGTAGCAGAAGGTCAGCGTGGATTTGACCTGAGGCGCTGGAGGGCAATCGAAAGGGTATGGGGACCTCCCGGTGGTGTTGGTGTATGGAGGCAGGATACCTATGGTGCAAACCAAGAGCGTTTTTACCTGAATACAGTTGATCTCACGTACAAGCAAAACTACATCTTCAGGATTCCTCCCGGTGAGCGCGATCGCAATCCAAACCTCACACAAAACATTCCCTGGAGATAACTTGTAGCCCTAATACCTAATTATCAATTTTCAAAAAGAAGCAATGGCCAAATATTTTAAAATAACCCTTTCCATCCTGATGATCTCTGCCATCATCATATCATGTAAAAAGGATAGTGTTGTCGATGAAGACGGACTCTTGATTACTTTCAGGCAAGAGTGTTTTGTAAGCAATTTCGAATTGTTGGGTGCTGATTTTGTTAGTGTGCGTTCAAAGACTGCAGTGATTGATACTGTAGCCCAAACGATAGATGTTGAAGTGTTGTTCGGAACTGATCTCAAAAATGTATACCCTCAGTTTACTTTGGCAACAGACTGCAAGTTGGATCCAAAGGTTACCGGAAGAACAGATCTTTCTAACCTGGCCAGCCCCAAGGTCTATACTGTGGTTTCCGGCAACAGGAAGATCCGCAAGGACTATAAGCTTAACATCAAGTTTCAATAAAATCTCTATTTAAATCAATTGCAATGCGAAATAAAAACATTCAATTTTCCTTTCTGGTTATCATGATGCTGGCTTCATTGGTGGCATGCAAGAAAGAGGAATACACCATACCTGATGCGGTTTCCCAACTGACCAATGATTGTATCAAAAGAACAATCGGACCCAGCATAGTAAGCTTGCCATTAGAGTTTGCTTATGCCATGGCCATACCCAAATCCAGTGGTAAATTGGTTTCTGCGCAAGTGGAAGCATCCATCGCTGGTGCATCTGGTACTTACCTTGAACACAGGTCTTTTTTTACCAATTCCAGTGGCGTGGATGTACCTGTATTGGTCGGATCTCCTTCATTAACTGTTGACAAAACAACAAAGATGACGTACAGCATCGACACGAATGCGGCCACTTTGCGTTACTATTATGTGATTCCTGAGGAAGCACGTGGTCAATCTGTTTCTTTTACTTTCTCTGTTACCAGCAGTGATGGAAAAACAGCCTCTTATAAAATGGGGCCTTATACTGTTTCTAGAATGAGCATCAAGAAGAACCTTGCCGTTTCCAATGGTGTCAATGCCTTCATCTCCATCGAGGATATGGCCGTATACAATGCTGCAGCAGCCGCAGCAATACCAGGTAAAATAGACCTGGTATATTTGTTCAGGGCTGTGCCAACTACTTTCACTCATGCCTTGGTTTCACCAGCAGCTGATGCTGCTTATCTTCCCGGTGTAACGCTGCCAGCAGGATTGAACAGGAGCACAAAACTCAGAAAAGTATTCAACCTTCAGGATCGCAATTTGGCCAACTTGCAGTTTGGTATTTATGTTGATGATGTTGACCTTAAGAATGTTGACATGGTAGACATGCCAAACTATGCGATTGGCTTGCGCGCCGAGGCCGGTGTTTGGGTTGAAACCGCTGACAAAAAATACAGGGCTTATATTTTTGTGAACTCAATCACTGCTGCTGGAACTGCTGTCATCAGCATGCTCCGCTACACATTATAAAATTGTTACAATGATTTTTCGCACCCACCATTACAAGTTTCTTTTTTTGGTGGGTGTTTTTTTATGCCTTTTTTCAGCTCACGCGTATTCCCAAAAATTCGTCCATCCTGGCATTGACCAGACCAACCAGGATCTTTCCTTGATGAAGAAATTCGTTTTGGAAGGAAAACAGCCTTACAAGGCTGCATTTGACCGGCTGAAGGCTGCTGCTGATTCAATATCCCTGCCAAAGGCCCATACCCATGTTTTGCGGGGGCCTTACGGTAAGCCCAATATAGGCGGGGATGATTTGAGGAATGGTGCTAACCTGGCATATGACAATGCCCTGGTATGGTATGTTACCGGAGACAAAAAGTATGCGAACAAAGCCATTGAAATCCTGAACGCTTGGTCTCCCACACTCTGGGATTTTGATTACAATGATGCAAAGCTGTTGGCAGCCTGGACTGGACATTTGATGTGCAACGCGGCTGAAATTTTGCGGTATACCAATGCAGGCTGGCAGGCCAAAGACATCGATGCTTTCCGCAACATGCTGATGACCGTTTATTACCCATTGTTGCGCCATTATTTCCCGCAGGCCAATGGGAACTGGGATGGTGCCATCATCCATTCCTTGATGGCCATGGGCGTTTTCCTGGATGACAGAAAAATCTATAACAACGCCCTTGATCATTTCCTGCATGGACCGGTGAATGGAAGTATTTTCAAATACATCTATCCCAACGGGCAATGCCAGGAAACGCCAAGGGATCAGGGACATGTTCAACTTGGTTTGGGTGAATTTGTTGGAGCAGCACAGATTGGCTACACACAAGGTGTCGATCTTTTTTCTATCGCTGAAAACCGGATAGGCCTGGGATATGAATATACGGCTGGGTTTCTGCTGGGTCAAAAACCGCAATGCTACTGTATTGTATCCGAAAGGGCAAAAGGCCTCAGGGATGATTATGAGTACGTTTACAGGCATTATCTTTCCAAGGGGATAACATTGCCGTGGACGAAAAAAGCAGCGGATTCAGTGCGTCCTAAGGCTTCCAGAAGCGTTTTGTCTGCTGTCAGGTATTCATCTTCCCCGAACATGGCTGTAAAAGCTGTTCCAAAACCATCTCCGGTTGCTTATGAAGCTGGTGCTATAGCCAATCCGGCCAAAGCCTATCCCCAGAAACCTATTGTTATCAGTCCAGGTCAATCACTTCAAGCTGCCTTGGATTCAACTGCCCATACAGGAAGATGGGTAATCCTAAAAACGGGCATCCATACACTTCCCAGCACCTTAAAAATTCCCAGTGGCATTACGTTGGCTGGAGAGGGGATAGGTACCATCCTGTTTTTGGATCCTAATTCAGGCATGCGCGATGCGATGATCAATGCTAGCAATGATATGCAGGACATTACCATTCAGGATCTTGTCATTGAAGGGGCTTTGAAGACCCAAACGGGAGATGATCCAAATGCCAACAGGTCTTTCAAGGGGGGGTACAACAGTGGGGGGATTTTGTTCCGTTCACTCAGGGAAGGTCAAATGAAGAATATCAACCTGCTCAACATCACCATCAGGAATTGCACATTTAACGGTGCATTCATCAGTGGCGCAGACAACCTTCGCATCAGCAAATGCGATTTCAATGAAAATGGTGGTAATGCTGTTCCAGGCCCCAAAATTCAACACAATCTGTTGCTGACCCATTGCAGACAGGTCAACATCAATGGTAGCAGGATGGCTACTTCTCCTTTTGGCAGCGGTATTGCCTTGGATCATTGCACAGGAGTTGTTGTGAGTGATTGTGAGGTTGCCAGAAATGCATGGTATGGCATGCTGGTGTCTGAAAGCAAAAACATCACCATCAGCAAAAACCTGATTGAAGCCAATGACAGGTCTGGCATTTTGTTGGAGTTTCTTTACCGGGGCAATTCAGGTATCAAGATCGATGGTAACCTGATTCATTACAACAATGGTTTCGGTGTTGAATCTTATGCAAGCACCAGTCTTGTCTCACGCAATACCTATGCCGGCAATGGCAACCTTTCTCAGCAAGAAAAAATCAGTGCTGAGAAAATCCTGATCATGCAATAATCCTTTTGGGATTCATCATGCTGATGCACTCTATTTCTTTACCCCTGATGTTCCGATCTGAATCAACTGGTT
>CANHSD010000055.1 GCA_947463105.1 Chitinophagaceae bacterium | reverse complement strand
GAAAAGAAAGCTGAAGCAGCACATTAATAAAGAAAGCAGGGAAATCTCATAAATGAGCAACGCATGAGTGTTACAAAGTACGAATCACAGTTAAGGGAACCATTGGTAAATGGCAACAAGACCTATGGTCAGGTCACTCACGACATCGTGCACACGATCGAAGCCAAGCCCACACGCTTGTGGTATATTGGTTTCTATATCTCAGTGGCATTGTTGATGTTTGGAGCATACTCCGTTTACCGCGAGGTGGTATACGGAATCGGACAGTGGAACGTTAACCGTACCATTGGCTGGGGTTGGGACATCACCAACTTCGTTTGGTGGGTTGGTATCGGTCACGCTGGTACGCTGATTTCAGCTATCCTTCTCCTTTTCCGCCAGGGTTGGAGAACAGGTGTTAACCGTGCGGCCGAAGCCATGACGATTTTTGCGGTAATGTGTGCCGGTCAATTCCCGATCTTCCACATGGGAAGGGTTTGGATGGCATTCTTCACCCTGCCTTATCCCAATACACGTGGCCCGCTTTGGCCCAACTTCAACTCACCCTTGTTGTGGGACGTGTTCGCGATCTCAACGTATTTCACTGTTTCCCTCCTGTTCTGGTATTCAGGTTTGTTGCCTGACTTCGCCACCATCAGGGACCGCGCCAAAACAAAACTCCGCAAGCGCTTGTATGGCCTTGCTTCCTTTGGCTGGAGCGGTAGCACCAAACACTGGCAGCGCCACGAGAGTCTTTCACTTGTACTTGCAGGTCTTTCTACCCCACTTGTATTATCGGTTCACACCATTGTATCGTTTGACTTCGCCACTTCAGTAGTACCCGGATGGCATACCACCATCTTCCCTCCCTATTTCGTTGCCGGTGCGATCTTCTCTGGTTTTGCCATGGTGCAAACCCTGATGCTGATCCTCAGGAAAGTAATGGGATTGCAGGATTATATTACCCTCGGACATATTGAGGCAATGAACAAGGTAATTGTTCTTACCGGCTCAATCGTAGGTTGTGCCTATCTGACCGAGTTGTTCATGGCCTGGTACTCACAGGTTCCGTTTGAACAGGACATCTTCTTCAAATACAGGATTGCCGGTCCTTACGGATGGAGCTACTGGTTGATGATGACCTGTAACGTAATCTCTCCACAGTTGTTCTGGTCAAGAAAACTCAGAAGGAATGTACTGTTCACCTTCATCATGAGCATCATTGTAAACATCGGTATGTGGTTTGAGCGTTTCGTAATCATCGTGTCATCCCTATACCGCGACTACCTTCCTTCTTCCTGGTCCATCTACTACAGACCTACCATTTGGGAGATCGGATTCTATGTAGGAACCTTTGGTCTTTTCTTCACTTGTTTCTTCCTTTTTGCCAAATACTTCCCCGTCATCGCGATCGCTGAGATCAAGTATGTACTGAAAACCAATGGCGAAAGCTTCAAGAATGAAATGGCTGAGCTGGAAAGCAAGAATGTGGATGAGTTCATTCACGAAATGCACCATGATGACCATGAAGAAGGAACTGTAAAAGTGGCACATCACTGATCAATCAAAAAGTAAAAAGTATAAAATGGCTTTGAAAAAATTTGTTGTAGGCTGTTTTGAGGATGAAAAAGTTCTTTTCCCCGCTGTTGAAAAAGTGAGGAAGGCAGGCTATAAATTCCATGACATTTACACTCCTTTTCCAGTTCACGGATTGGACAAGGCAATGGGACTCAGGGATACCAGCATCCACACAGCGGGATTTCTTTTTGGTATGATTGGTACCACCACTGCGGTAACCTTCATGACCTGGGTTTTCACCAAGGACTGGCCGGTAAACATCGGAGGTAAACCAAACTTTGCCCTGCCAGCCTGGATTCCTATCACATTCGAGTTGACCGTACTTTGTGCAGCGGTGGGCATGGTGCTTACTTTCTGTTACATCTGTCAGCTGGCTCCATTCCTGAAAAGGCATCATTTCCATCCCCGTGCAACAGACGATCTTTTTGTGATGGTGATTGAGTGCAGTGAAAAGGCAAACGAGGAAGAACTCAAATCTTTCCTTGGCAGTGTTGGCGCGCAGGAAGTCAATACACAGGTAGCAGAAGAAGGATGGTGGATTGGAAAGTACGACGAGGAACAAGAACTCTACAAGGAACCGAACATTGCTTAAATAATTTAGGAGAAGGGAAAGAGGAGATCATAAAACAACAAAAGAGATGAAAAGATCAACTATTGTTTTCTGTGGACTGGCAGCATTGCTGATTGCTGCAATAGGATGCAGTGATGTTAAAAGAACCCCAGGAAAGGTGTATATGCCCGACATGGCCAACAGCCGTGCATATGAAACCTATTCAGTAAACCCCGTTTTTGCTGATGGCCGAACAAGCCAGGGTCCTGTTGCAGGAACTGTAAAGCGCGGAGACGAGTATCCTGTTCACATTGAAATGGACAATATTGGAGATACTGCAAATTATTATGCATCCCGCTCATTGCCCAATCCCTTCGATTCATTGGATGCTGACCAGATGAAAGAAACCGAGAGGCTTTACCTGATCAATTGCGGAATTTGCCACGGTGCCAAACTTGATGGAAATGGCCCATTGTGGAAGGATGGAGATGGTCCTTTCCCTGCAAAACCAGCAGCCTTGGTCGGCGATGCAAAGTATGAGTCCATGCCCGCTGGACAGATGTTTTATTCCATCACTTACGGAAAAAACCTTATGGGGGGCTACGCTTCACAGATCACAGCCAAACAACGCTGGGAAATAATCACGTATATCAAGTCAAAACAAGGAAAATAATAACCAACGCATTAAATAATCAGGGATGATCAAACAACAATTTGAGATTTCAGCAGGGTACAAGAAGTGGACGAACATTCTGCTCGGAGTGGGTGGGCTGGCACTTGTGCTGGGAATCATTTTCCTCGGAATGAGCAAGGATGAAGTGGAGCAAACCAGGTTTTGGGCATCATTGTTGCAAAACAGTGTATTCTTCTTGCTTGTTGTGAATGCTAGCATGTTCTTTATTTGCGCAACAACGCTTGCGCATGGTGGATGGCAGATGGCATTTCGTCGCGTACCTGAAGCAATTTCCAGTTTGGTGCCAGTATTTGGTGTCCTGGCTATGCTTGTTTTTGTAGGAATTGTGTTTGGTCACAGACACGATATTTACCATTGGCTGGACAAGGAGCACGTTGAACACGATCCGATCCTCAAAGGGAAAAGCGGCTTCCTCAACCCAACATTTTTCATGGTTTGGTCTATCATCGCTATTGGCCTATGGTCGTTTGTCGGAGCAAAAATGAGAAAGCTTTCTTCAGAAGCAGATCAGAAAATGGATGGTGAGCAAGGCGCTAAATACGTAGTAAAAAACACAGCATGGGGAGCAGCCTTCCTTGTGATCTTTGGTCTTACTGTAGGTTCAACCATTCCCTGGTTGTGGCTGATGAGCATTGATCCTCATTGGTATTCTACCATGTACAGCTGGTATACCTTCATCAGTTCATTTGTTGCAGGCATGTCACTGGTTGTCTTGTTCGTGGTTTATCTTAAGAACCATGACTATCTCGAGTATGTTACCGAAGAGCATCTGCACGACCTTGGAAAGTTCATGTTTGCTTTCTCTGTATTCTGGACGTATCTCTGGTATTCACAATTCATGCTGATCTGGTACGCCAATATTCCTGAAGAAACGGTGTACTTTAAGCCAAGGATGCAGGGCGTGTACAGGGGGATTTTCTTCCTCAACCTGATTGTCAATTTTGCTGTTCCTTTCCTGCTGCTGATGAGAAGGGGATCCAAGCGCAACTATACTACATTGACTTTCCTTGCCATCCTGATCATCCTGGGTCACTGGGTTGATTTCTATCAGATGGTTATGCCGGGAACGATGAATGAACATTATAGTCTTGGATGGTTCGAATTTGGTATATTGGTCCTATACGCAGGATTGATCATGCACTTTGTTGGAAAGGGATTGTCTAAGAAACCATTGGTTGCTTTGCACCATCCTTTTATCAAGGAAAGTACAATCCACCATACATAAGGCTTTCGTCGAATGATACAAACAAATTCATTAACAAATTATAAGTAAAGATCATGTCGGGTTATTTCATATTAATCATTCTGGTACTCGCTTTCGTGCTTATTTTTCAGATCTCGAAAGCAAGCGAATATGTATCGGTGTTGAAGGGTGAAGAAAAATCTTTCAAGCAATCCAACCGCATCAATGCCTTCCTGTTCATCCTGTTCATGGTCTTGGGATTGGCTGGAGCATGGTGGTGCAATGAACTGCTGTATGACAGAACTTTGTTGGCACAGCCTGCAGCTTCTGACCATGGAGAGAAGATCGATTTCATGATGTGGTTGACCATTATTGTTACAGGAATTGTATTCTTGTTGACCCAGGTTTTGTTGTTCTGGTTTGCATTCAAGTACCAGTATTCTGAAAAACGCACATCATATTTTTTTCCGCACAACAATAAGTTGGAACTGTTGTGGACCGTAGTTCCTGCTATTTTCCTGACTGTTCTGGTTGGTTTCGGATTGTTTTATTGGTTCAAAATAACTGGCGATGCGCCGAAAGATGCCCAAATAGTTGAAATCACGGGAAAGCAGTTTAACTGGATGATGCGTTATCCAGGCAAAGACAATGTTTTAGGCAGAAAAAACTATCGCCTTACAGATGCTTCCAGTGGTAATGCCCTGGGTGTTGACTGGGAGGATGGAGCAAGTCATGATGATATTGAGGCTTCCGAAATGCACCTTGTTGTGGGAAAGCCGGTACAACTTGTAATCAATGCACAGGATGTTATCCATGACGTAGGTCTTGTTCACTTCAGGCTCAAAATGGATGCTGTTCCGGGAATTCCAACGACCTTGTGGTTCACTCCGAAATATACCACCGAACAAATGAAAAAGATTACCGGAAACAAGGATTTCGTTTATGAAATCTCTTGCGACCAGATATGTGGAAGCGGACACTACTCCATGCGCGGTGTTATCATTGTAGAAACACAGGAGGAACATGATGCATGGATGGCTTCCAAAAAGCCACAGTATCTAACTGTTCAGGAAGGCGCTGCACCTGCTGCACCTGCAGCTGACAGTACTGCCGCAGCAGCATCTGCAACGATGTCTAAACCCTTGGCCCAACTGAAATAAAGTATCACAGCAAAAAAGATTACAAATGAGTAGCGAAACAATCTCACACGGACACACAGAGGAAGCTTCAGTACATTCGCACGATTCTCATGAGGCGCATGGCCATGATCACCATCATGAAGAGTCATTTTTGAGTAAGTACGTTTTCAGTACAGACCACAAAATGATTGGTAAACAGTTTCTGATCACCGGAATCATCTGGGCCATCATCGGTGGTTTGTTTTCAGTGCTTTTTCGTCTTCAGTTGGGTTATCCTGAAACATCATTTCCTGTGCTAGAGGACCTGTTCGGAAAATGGGCAGCTGGTGGAAGGATTTCCAACGAATTCTATTACGCGCTGGTTACCATGCATGGTACCATTCTGGTGTTCTTTGTATTGACAGCTGGCCTTAGCGGTACATTTGCCAATATTCTTATTCCTCTTCAAATTGGCGCAAGGGATATGGCGTCTGGTTTCATGAACATGCTCAGCTACTGGTTCTTCTTTTTGGCCAGTGTGGTGATGTTCGCTTCTTTGTTCATTCAAACAGGCCCTGCTTCAGGCGGATGGACCATCTATCCTCCACTCAGTGCACTGGGTCAGGCCAGTGAAGGTTCTAAGCTTGGTATGGATTTCTGGTTGATCTCTATGGCGCTGTTCATTGTATCTTCTCTTCTCGGAGGCCTGAACTATATCTCTACTATCCTTAACCTCCGTACCAAAGGCATGAGCATGACCAGGATGCCACTGACCATGTGGGCCATCTTCTTTACTGCACTGTTGGGCGTACTTTCTTTCCCGGTATTGTTGTCTGGTGCTGTATTGCTTTTGTTTGACCGTAACTTGGGAACCAGCTTCTATCTTTCAGAGATCGTGGTAAAAGGAGAAATTCTTCCCAACGAAGGTGGTTCTGCCATCCTGTTCCAGCACTTGTTCTGGTTCCTTGGTCACCCTGAAGTATACATCATTTTGCTTCCTGCGCTTGGTATGGTTTCAGAGATTCTCTCTGTAAATTCAAGGAAGCCAATCTTTGGTTACCTCGCGATGGTGGGTTCATTGTTTGCGATTTGTATTCTTGCCTTCCTTGTTTGGGCGCACCATATGTTTGTGACGGGATTGAATCCGTTCTTGGGTGCATTCTTCGTTTTGTTGACCTTGTTGATTGCTGTCCCTTCCGCGATCAAGGTATTCAACTGGTTGACCACACTTTGGAAAGGAAACATCAGGTTCACTCCCGCTATGCTTTTTTCTATCGGTTTTATTAGCTTGTTCATTTCAGGTGGATTGACCGGTATATTCCTTGGTAACTCTACACTTGACATCCATCTTCATGATACCTATTTTGTAGTTGCGCATTTCCACATCGTAATGGGTGTTGCATCGTTCTTTGGAATGTTCGCTGGGGTATATCATTGGTTTCCGAAGATGTATGGCCGTTTCCTGAACAATACCATGGCGTATATCCATTTCTGGGTAACCCTGGTTGGTGCATATTTGATTTTCTGGCCAATGCACTACTCTGGTTTGGCTGGTATGCCACGCCGTTACACTGATTGGAGCAATTGGCAATCTTTCAACCAGTTTCAGGACATGAACCGTTTCATCAGCACTGTTGCCATGATCGTTTTTGCTGTTCAAATCCTTTTTGTTTTCAACTTCTTCTATTCCATTTTCAAAGGAAGAAAAGTAACATCAACCAATCCTTGGGGTGCCAATACCCTGGAGTGGACAACCCCTATCAATCCTGGTCATGGAAACTGGCCTGGCGATATTCCTGAAGTACACAGATGGGCATATGACTATAGCAAGGACGGAAGGGAGTTTATTCCTCAAACCGAGCCCATAGGAGCGGATGAATCGAAGCACTAAAAAAAGGCCGTTCTGAAATGGGCGGCAACATATAAAATGATGCAAATGGAAGAATCGAAGGGAAAGGAGGCATCAATGGTATCATCAAAGCTGAAAGATTATCAGCAGCTTATGAAATTCACCCTGAGTTTCACAGTTGTTTTCTCTTCAGTGGTTTGTTACCTGTTGGTTCCAGGAGTCGAGTTTGACATCATAGAAGTTCTTTTACTTTTTGTAGGCGGTATGCTCGTAACAGGCGCTGCCAATGCCATCAACCAGATCGCAGAGAAAGATACCGATGCGATGATGAAGCGAACTGCCTCAAGGCCACTTCCTTCAGGCAGAATGACCGTAGACGAAGCGGCTACTTTTTCAGTAGTTGCTGCTGTATTTGGGATTTTCATCATCGGACTCACGTTCAACTGGACAGCTGCGGGTATTTCTGGCTTAAGCCTTTTTCTTTATGGGTTTATTTATACCCCTTTGAAAAAAGTTCATTCCATTGCTGTCCTGATTGGTGCCATACCCGGAGCCCTTCCTTGTTTGATTGGATGGGCTGCAGGTGATGCGGACCTTGGCGTTGGTGGATGGATTCTGTTCTCCTTGCAGTTTTTCTGGCAATTCCCCCATTTTTGGGCCATTGCCTGGGTAACACATGAGGATTATACCAGAGCCGGCTTCAGGATGTTGCCCTCCAGGGGCGGACCTACCAAGTATGCAGCAGTTCAGGCAATATTGTATTCGGTGTTGTTGCTGCCAATTGGGGTCATGCCGATGGTGTTTGGCATGTCTGGTTTGATAAGCATGGTGATCGTTTCATTGGCCAACCTTGTGATGGTATGGCAATGCATACGGTTGTTCCGTGAGATGGATGTGAAAGCAGCCCGCAGGGTGATGTTCACTTCCTACATTTATCTTCCGGTGGTATTGCTGGCATTGCTGGCAAACAAGAGGCCCATCCAGGACCAGACCAGTGTGAAGGTTGAAAAGGTGATGTTTTTGAACAAGATTAATTTTACTGATCGTAAATCATAGTTATACCATGAGCCAGGTAATAAGCGAGCAGAAAAGAAAAATTCATCCCCATAAGTTTACCTTGTGGGTAGCAATAGGCAGTATTTTGATGATGTTTGCAGGAATGACTTCTGCTTACATTGTGAAAAGGAGTCAGGCCAGTTGGCTGATGATTGAAATACCCATGATGTTTTGGTATTCAACAGCCACCATCCTGGCCAGCAGCGTTACGGTGCAACTTGCATTGAAATCGCTGAAAAAGAGGGAAATGATCAACTACAGGCGTTTGCTTGCGGTTACAGCAGTGTTGGGAGTTCTTTTTATTGTACTGCAAATAGTAGGATTCGGTCAGTTTGCTGCACAGGATATCCGCCTTGTTGGGGCTGGTTCCAATGCATCTTACTCTTTCCTGCTGGCCATTTCCGGTTTGCACGGTATTCACGTGCTGGGCGGAGTGGTAGCATTGGTTGTGATTGCCATCAGGGCGCTGAACAGTTCCACAAGGAGCTATAGCAGCGTGCCGCTTGAAATCGCAGCTACGTATTGGCATTTTGTAGATGCTTTGTGGATCTACTTATTTATATTTTTCACCTGGATGAAATAAGTCCTGGTGAGTTGAACCTTTAAACAAGCAATAGCATGGCAACAGCCCAAGCACACACGGAAACCAAATGGTGGAGTGGTGGCAAAAGCCCCTTCAACGTTGAGTATGGAAAACTGATGATGTGGTATTTCCTGATGAGTGACGCGTTCACTTTCGGGGCCTTCCTCATCTCTTACGGAACCATTCGTTTCAGCCAGAACTACTGGCCAGATCCCAATGAGGTTTTCAATGCATTTCCTCTTGCAGGGCATGCCAATCTTCCGCTGGCATTCGTGAGTTTGATGACCTTCATCCTCATTGTAAGTTCAGTGACCATGGTATTGGCCGTACATGCGGGGCACAACATGGATAAAAAAGGAGTCATCAAGTGGATGATCTGGACCGTTATTGGCGGTATTGCATTCCTTGGCTGTCAGGCATGGGAGTGGACGCACCTTATCACCGGCGACCACGCCGTGATGATCAATGGTCAGATTGAAAACATTGGTACCACGGTAACCATGAATCCCTGGGGTCCTGCAGCCAATGTTGCTGCACACGATGGACATCATGTGGGTACGCCAGGACCGGTTGCCTTTGGTGGTTATTTCTTTGGCATCACAGGTTTCCATGGTTTTCACGTAGCTTCTGGAGTGGTTATCAATATTGTGATGTTGATCATGGCCATCAATGGAACCTTTGAAAGGAAGGGCCAGTACTGGATGATTGAAAAGGCTGGTCTTTACTGGCATTTCGTAGACCTGGTATGGGTATTTGTATTCCTTTGCTTCTATCTAATCTAATCAACCGTTAAAGAAATTCATATGGAACACGCAATACAGGAAATCACATTTCACCACGAACCAGGTGGAAAAGAGGTTGTCAGCAAGATCATCAGAACAACAGTAATCTTGTCCGTTATCACCATCATTGAACTCGGAATGGGTCTGGGCATGTATGCCATACCCATGGCCGCGGGATTGAAATTGTTTTTAAAAGGGGTAATTGTTATCCTATCCCTTGCAAAAGCCTTTTATATCGTTGGAGTTTTCATGCACCTTGGAGAAGAGGTAAAGAACCTGATCATGACCATTGTGGTGCCTTTATTGCTTTTCGTCTGGTTTATCGCCGCCTTCCTTTATGAGGGCAACTCCTGGAAAAACCTCAGGAATACCTATAATCCTAAACAAGCTGTTACTGCTCCTGCTGCACCACACGAAGCTGGCGAGCACCATTGATATTGAATATTAAAATCAAAAAGCATCGTTCCGGCTACAACCGAATGATGCTTTTTTTGTTTCTATATAAACATAGATGAAAAAGACAACACTTCTTGCCTTATTGATGGTAACGCTGCTGCCGATTGCCAGTTATCTGTACGTCAGCAGCCTGAGCAAGGACGCCATTAAAATGCCCCGCCGTTATTTTTATGATACCGTTGTGGTTAAAATGGAAAAAGGCAAAAAGGTCAACGATACTGTTTGGCACAAGGTCAGGCCTTTTAAACTAAAGAACCAATTTGGAAAAGAAGTGGGCCTGGAAGATTGGGGTGGTAAGATCATCATTGCCGATTTCTTTTTTACATCCTGCCCGTCAATCTGTCCCAAACTCACCCGCAACATGAAAAAGTTGCAGACGGCATTCAAGAAAACCGATTCTCTTGTTAGGTTTGTTTCATTTACCGTAGATCCAGCGCGCGACACCGTTCAGGCGCTGAAAGCCTATGGCGATAAATTTGGCATCGACCACGACACCTGGTTTATGTTGACAGGAGACAGAAATGAATTGTACGATATTGCCCTGAATGAATTCAAGGCCTCCATTGCCTCTAATGGAAATATTGATACCGGCTTCATTCATACAGACCGGTTCTTTCTTTTGGATAAGGAAAGGGTGGTAAGGGGATGGTACAACGGATTGGACAGCGTCAACCTCGATAAACTCATCAAGGATGTAGTGCTCCTGAACATGGAGCGAGACAAGAAGAAAAAAAGAAATCTCTTCAGAAAATAAAGCATAAAAACCAGAACCATGTTACCTGCAAGCATCCAGAAAAACGACAAGAAAGCCAGCCTCCTCATCATTCTATTTTCAATCATTGTTTTTGTAGCGGTTGTTTTCCTCTCCAAAATCAAGCTTGAATTGGAACTGCCTTTCAACGTTCACCTGTTTGCACAGATCAATGCAGCCATCAATACTGCTGTTTCGTTTTTGTTGCTGGTAGGCCTTCTTGCGGTGAAGAGAGGACGATATGCCTTGCACAAGAAAGTGATGATGACCTCCATGGTGCTTTCACTCTTGTTCCTTGTCTCCTATATCTGTCATCACCTCTTGTCGGATTCAACCGTGTTTGGAGGTGAAGGAACCATCCGGTATGTCTATTATTTTATCCTGATCACCCATATCATCCTTGCTGCCATTATTCTTCCCTTTATCCTTTTTACTTCTTACAGAGCATTGGTGGCAGAATGGCCGGCACACAAAAAACTGGCCAGGATCACCTGGCCCATCTGGTTCTACGTTTCGGTGACCGGGGTAATTGTTTACCTCTTGATCAGTCCATATTACGTGTAAGCAATTTTGCTATAATTCTTTTTCAGGATCCCAGTAGCGCTGGGCAAATTCAACAACCTTGTCGTTGATGACGGCTACGCCATCTTTTTCAAGCAACTCTTGCATGAGGGTAGGTGTTTGAAAATGATGTTTGCCCGTGAGCATTCCATTGCGGTTCACCACCCGTTGTGCGGGTATGGCTGGATAAACACCATGTGAGGCATTCATGGCCCACCCGACCATTCTTGATGAAAGCCCTGATCCAAGGTATTTGGCAATGGCACCATAGTTGGTTACCCTTCCTTTGGGAATTTGTCGCACAACATCGAAAACGTCTTCAAAAAAATTTCTTGGAGATGCTGGGAGTGCGGCCTTTTTAGTAGGAAGATTTTTTTTCATGCTCCAGCCGATTTCTCAGTTCAGTTCTTTTGGGCTCCGAAACGTTGACATGGTCGTAAGGGCAGTTGAGGCAACCATTTCCGCAACAGTTTCCATTGTCCAGGTGGTATTTGGCAGTGAGCACCATGTACCCTTGTTCATTGTAGTAAAAATGCTCACCTTCTATCAGTTTCTTTTTCATCCTTCAATCCTTCAGTTAGCGCAGATTCAATTTCTCTTACCATTGTTGAAAGACGTTCATCCATTGTTGGTTCAATAAAGCCGGGCAATGCAAATTTCAGGTAATGAATCCTTTTGCTTTTTGCAATGTCAAGGCCTTCGTAATGTGTTTTGATCTGCAGCTCTTGGTTTTGTTTAAGATCTCTGCTGATATCATCACTATCTTCCAACAAAGTCAATCCGTAAAGTTCAATCACCAACTTTGTAAATTGATACAATACCGGAGAGTCCGTCTTTAGATTGATATAACCACCGGGCCTGAGTATTTGTTGATATTTTCTGAGAAATTCAGGATGGGTCAACCTGCGGTTGGATTTTGAGATGCGCAACTGGGGGTCAGGAAAAGGAAGCCAGATCTCATCCACCTCGCCTGCTGCGAAATAATTGTTGATCATGCCAATCTGCGAACGGATGAAGCCAACGTTTTTCATCCCTGCCTGCAAAGACTTTTTTGCCCCCACCCAAATGCGGTTGCCTTTTACATCAACGCCAATCAGGTTTTTATTAGGATGCAAAGTTGCCAGCCCAATCGAGTATTCACCTTTGCCACAGGCCAGTTCAAGGACGATGGGGTTCGTATTGTTGAACCGTTCATGCCATCTACCAGCAGTATTTTCGGGATACTGCAACACATGGTCGAAGGTGGCAATTTCAGCAAAGCGAATCAGTTTTTTTTGTCCCATAACAGGCTGCAAAGGTAAAACAGCTTTGCATCAATCGCATCTACTTCTTTCTCACAATTGGTGAAACCACCCGTTTTTAGGGTGAATAATCTCTTCAATTCCTGTTGATTATCCCTTTATAGGCTTTTGCAGGCAAAGTAGTTTTACACCGCAACAGCAAACAACTGTTGCCTGGCGCGATACCCCGGGCCTATTTAAAAAACCAATAAAATCAATTGTATGAAAAAAGTGATTCTATCAGTAGCAATGGTGTTTGCAGCATTCCTGACACAGGCAGCTGTTGGCAAACCAATCGAAGAGGTAAAATTCAAGACAGGTGAAGAAAAGGTGAGCACGCTACATTTGGGTGATGAGACATCCCCTGGAAAAGAGGCTTTGTGCACGATTACGATGAAAGGAAGAATTGATCTTGGGCCCATTGAGGCAGAAGTGAGTTGTACAACTTCTGCTACCACCTGCGAAGCG
This sequence comes from Chitinophagaceae bacterium, assembly GCA_947463105.1. GTDB lineage: Bacteria > Bacteroidota > Bacteroidia > Chitinophagales > Chitinophagaceae > Pollutibacter. Next base: position 455 of record CANHSD010000055.1, on the reverse strand, counting down.
GCAACAGTAAGCGCTATCGGTTGCCTTTCAGCAGCATTGAGGACGGTGAGAACGGCCATACTATAAACCAAGCCGGGGGTATTGCGCCATTTTTCACTTTAAAAAAATTACCATGAAAATGTACATTTTGATATGCTGTGTTGCCATGCTTGGCATTGCCCAGGCCCAGACAACCACCATGTTTGTCTACGAAGGGAAGTTCAACAGCAGCTTTGGAAGGGCTGACAATTTCAGGCAATTCAAGGGAACCCTGATTATTTCTGGCGACAGGTCCTTGTTTACCATGAAAGAAACAGGGGCACACCTTGCCTCTGTACAGGGAAACAATATTGACCTCAGGCCAGACAGCATGTTTACTGTTTTTAAAGATGTTGAATCCAATTCCTTGTTGTTTGAGTTCTCTGATTTGAACCAGCGAACGCATCTTTTTGCAGATACATTGTTTCCTATGGATT